>NZ_AQXE01000006.1 GCF_000375485.1 Desulfovibrio oxyclinae DSM 11498
CCGCCTGAAGGGCCCGCCGGAGGCATTGTCGTTTATACCAGTTGCAGGTTTCGGCCTGTTGGCCGACCTTCTTTTTTGCTTGCGCAGAAAAAAGAAGGCAAAAACTGCGCTTTTGTGGGTGCTCCGCCGCTCTCGGCGAGAGGCTCTATGACGCGGTCACTGCTCCGGGAGAAATGTTTGTGCCTACAAACATCACCCGGACCTGCGTGACCGGTCAAAAGAGCCTCTATGCCTCGATCGGCATTGCTGCGGTACTTGGTTGGCGGGAGTGGATGGTCCGTTGGAGTTTCTAGTGGGGAGCTTGTGCACCGAAAAAGCTCTTCGGGATGTAGTTTGGTTAACAGAGTTCGTCAGCCAAGAACCACAGAACATAGATTCCCGTCAGCGGGGTTGCAGCTGGGACGCGGGTTGTGCGGCCGCATGGAACCGGCAGCTGCAACCCCGCTGACAACCCAGGGATTCCAAAGGGGGCCCGCCCCTTTGGTCCCCCTGAAAGGGGCCGCCTGAAAGGCCCGCCGGAGGCGTCTCTCATCAAAAAAAGGCCGGGCCGCATTGTTGTGCGGTCCGGCCTTTGGGGTGTCTTGGAGGTGGAATCAGACTTCTAGCAGGTCTTNGGGGCCGACGAGCTTGTAGCCTCTTTCCTTGAGTACGTTGTTGATTTCGGTGGGGTCTTCGGTGGCGACGCGGACGACGATGATTCTGCGCGGTCCGTGGAAGAAGGTGGAGGTGGAGATGATGGAATATTTCATGTTGGCGATGATGCCGGCCACTTCATAGAGGACGCCGAAGCGGTCTTCGGTTTCTATGGTGATTCGGCTTCCGCCTTCGCGGTACCCCATTTCTTCCACGAGTACTTCGAGCATGCTGGAGCGGTTGATGTATCCGATGAGTTTGCCGTGGTCGTCGATGACGGCGAGACCGGCGAGGTTCATTTCGTACATCATGTCGGCGGCGGCTTCGATGTCGGTCTGCGGGGTGACGGTCCGGATGTCTTCGCGGACCACTTCGCTGATCGTGAGCTGGCTCATGAGGTAGTTGAGCTCGTGTTTATCGAGCGAGTTGACGACGCTTGGCATGGCGGCGCAGAGGTCTTCCTTGCGCACGTAGCCTACGAGATCGTCACCATCGACGACCAGCAGCATCCAGAGCTTGCTGGCTTCGATCATTTTCTGAGCGTCCTTGACCAGCGTGTCCGGAGTGACCGTGACGAAATCCTTGAGCATTTTCAGCCCGACAAACATGCGAAATCCTCCTTGAAAGACAGAAACCGTGCAACACGACCTTCCACGGGAAGGCCTGCTTGAAAACTATAGTATAAGGGAGTTCTACTTCCAGGAGCCGTTCTGGAACCTGAAGATGACGTAGTTGGGTTTGCGTTCGACAACGCTGAAATCGCCGGTCCTGCATTCTGTGCGGGTTTCGGCGACGGATTCGTAGACGCGTTCTTCGAGGATCATGGTCCCGGTGTAGGGGACCTGCTTGCTCGACTTCTTGCGGACGCGGCAACGCTCGGTGTTGGTGGCGTATTCGTGGTAGCGTGCCCGCCAGTGTCCGTTGGGCATCTGCTCCACTTTCATGCGGGAGCGGGAATGGAGATGGTTTCTGTTGAGTGATGCGATGCGTTTCTTGGCGAAGCGCTTGAAGTGGGCGTGCATCTTGACGAGTTCGTCCTTGACGCGCGGCTGGAGCGCCTCGCCCTGTGCTTTCCCGGGGTCTGCGGCGGCTACGTCGAGCGTAGCGGTCTTCCCCTCGTCCGCGTGTGCGGTGGGAACCAGAAGAATCGCAACCAGAATTGCGGCGAATGCCATGCCAGCCGTGGATTTCATACCAACTCCGCGAAATGAAAAGCCTTGCCGGGAGCGACGTGCACCCGGCAAGGCCCACAATACGGTTATTTGCTCAGGAGATCAACCCTACGGTTGAGCCTGCGGCCTTCGCGGGTGCCGTTGTCGTACTTGGGATTGAGCTCTCCGTAGCCCTTGGTGGTCAGGCGGTCGGAATCGATGCCGTTTTCCACGAGCCAGTCATGAACGGAACCGGCGCGGCGTTCGGAAAGACCCTGGTTGTACGCTTCGGTACCGATGGAGTCGGTGTGACCGGCGATCTCGAATTCGAGGGACTTGTTCTCATCGAGCAGCATCTTCACTTCTTCAAGCACGGGGACCATCTCGTCGGTGATCTTGTACTTGTCGAAGCCGAAGTGCAGGTCGAAGGAAATGGTCATGGCTGCGGGCGCGGGCATGGGTTCGGGCTTCTTCTCTTCCTGCACTTCCTTGTAGAAGACGTTGTTGGCGTAGTTACTGAGGAAGGCGGGCTCGAAGAACTGGGTCACCTCGGCATTGACGGAGCAGCCGTCAAGGGCGCGGATCTGGTCGATGACCATGCGCCCGTGGTCGTTGGTGGCCAGGCTCACGATGTGCAGGCACAGGTTGGAACCGTACTTGGCGTACAGCGCCTTGGCCTGCATGACCGGGTCGGCGCCGATGTTGGAGTTGCCGTCGGTGAACATGATCACCGCGGTCTTCCCGGAAAGTCCGGAGAGCACGGGATCAAGGTCCATGAAGCCGTTGCCCATAGGGGTGTTGCGGTCGAAGATGTCGAAGTCGTCCGGCAACGCAGCGATGCCGTCGGCAAACGCGCCGGTGCTGTAGCCCGTGGGCTGGATGCGCGCTTCAAACGGGGCAAAGCAGAAGATCGCGGCGGTATAGTCCAGATCGGGCACCTCATCGTTCATGGCGGCAGCGGCCTTCTTGGCGAGGTCGATCTTGGTTTTGCCCATTGCGGTGTACTGCTGGGCCATGGAGCCGGACTGGTCCATGAAGATGATGAAGTTGTCCACCTTCTTGACCATCTTCGCATTGGCGATGCCGACGCCGAGGAGCATGGTTGCGGCCATGGCGAGGCACAGGGCGATGATACGGGTCTGTTTCATGACGATCTCCTTGTATCCGGTTGAAACGGTAAATTATTCGACACAGTTTTCAGTCAAGCCAAACGTTAGAACAGAAAATGCGATGAATCAAGCGGGTGTTCGAAAAAATCACATTCAGTATGCGGTTTCTGCATGAGGCCCGCGGTTGCGCCCCGGAGCATAACAAAGTATAAAACCGTGTTTTGCCTTGAACGGCAGTAAATGAAAATCGCTTTCCGGGAGTTGCGGAATGTACATAGTGACCGGCGGCGCGGGCTTCATCGGCAGCGCCATGATTTGGAAGCTCAATACCATGGGCATCACGGATATCCTCGTGGTGGACAACCTCTCCACTTCTGAAAAGTGGAAGAATCTCGTCAACCTGAGGTATGAAGACTACCTGCATCGCGATCAATTCCTCAAGATGATCATCAGCGGCGAGGACCCGTTCGAGACCGAAGGGGTCATCCACATGGGCGCCTGCTCGGCCACCACGGAACTGGATGCGGATTTCCTCATGGAAAACAACTACCGCTACACCCAGCACCTGTGCCGCTTCAGCCTCTCGGCCGGGGCGCGATTCATCAACGCTTCCAGCGCGGCCACCTATGGCGGCGGCGAGCACGGCTTCTCGGACGACGAGGACGGCATCGACGTGCTGCGGCCGTTGAACATGTACGGCTACTCCAAGCAGCTGTTCGACCTCTGGGCCAAGCGCGCCGGGGTTCTGGATCACCTCGCGAGCCTGAAATTCTTCAACGTCTTCGGTCCCAACGAATACCACAAGGGCGACATGATGAGCGTGGTCTGCAAGGCGTTTTCGCAGATCGGCGAGAACGGCAAGCTCAAGCTGTTCCGTTCCCACAGGCCCGACTACGAGCATGGCGGCCAGTCGCGTGACTTCGTTTACATCAAGGACTGCGTGGACATCATGGGCTGGCTGCTGGAGAACCCGGACGTGGGCGGCATCTTCAACGTGGGCACCGGCCAGGCGCGGTCCTTCCGTGATCTGGGACTGGCCACGTTCGCCGCCATGGAGCGCGAGCCGAACATCGAATTCATAGACATGCCCGAGGCAATTCGGGAAAAGTACCAGTATTTCACGCAGGCGGAGATGGGCAAGCTGCGCGAGGCGGGCTATGACGCCCCCATGACGCCGCTGGAGGATGCGGTGAAGGATTACGTGCAGAATTATCTCGCACAGGAAGACCCGCACCTGAAACCCTAAGCTCCAGAGATCGGAGAGACTTTGAAGCCGTTTTCGCGAAATGCAATGCTGTCGGCCGCCGGTGCGGCCTTACTCATCCTGCTTCTGCTGCCCGCCGTGCTCATGGGCAAGGACAGGGTGCTCAGCGGCATTCGCGCTTATGTGCCCCAAATGCCGGAAAAGGCCGAGGAAGACCCCGACAGGTGGACCTTTTCCGCCGACAAGGTTTCGGCCCAGCATACCAGCGAATATATCGAGGCCACCGGAAACTGCACCCTCGCCATGGGCGGCAACCTGATCCGGGCCGACTTCGCCCGCTACTACCGCGAGACCGGCTGGGTGCTTCTTCGCGGCAACGTCCGCGCCCGGTGGGAAGGCGATTTCCTTGAAGCCGACGAGGCCGAGTTCGACCTGAACAACATGCTCGGCTGGCTCAAGAACGGTCGCGCATTCATGGCCAAGTCTCACGTCTACGTGGATTCCGAGCGCATTGAGCGCAAGCACGGGGGCATGTACTCCTTCGAGAACGCCCGCGTCACGCGCTGCTCGGGCGAGAATCCGGCATGGTCGGTGACTTCCGCCCGCGGCGACGTGACGCTCGACGGCAAGGTGCGGCTGTATCACACCGCGTTTCGGGTCAAAAATCTTCCCGTGGCCTATCTGCCTTACGCTTCGCTGCCCGCCACCGGCGAGCGGCAAAGCGGCTTCCTTTTTCCGGAAATAGGATCGAGTTCCCGGCTCGGATTCAATGTCAACGCCGCCTATTACTGGGCCGTGAGCGACGAGATGGACGTCACGGTCTCCGAATATTTCATGAGCAAACGCGGCCTGATGCACGGCCTTGAGCTCAGACACACCGAGGACGAAAATTCCAGAGGCCTCTGGAAAGGCGACTGGCTCGTGGACAACACCCGGGCCACCAAGGAAGCCGACGAGGACGATTCCTTTGACGACGACGGTCTGACGCGGCCCAACCGCAACCGCTGGTGGGTGCGCGGCAAATACGACGGTTGGCTCTTCAGTCCCGAGTGGAAGACGCTGGTGGACCTCGATCTCGTCTCGGATCAGAACTATCTGCGCGAATTCAATCACGGCCGCTCCGGCTTCGAGGCCAGCCGCGACGAGTTCGTGGACAAGTTCGGCCGCGACATCGACGACGCCGACTCCGAGGTCCGCACCAGCAGCGTCTACATGTCCCGCAGCTGGGACCGCGTCGGCGTGGCGGGCAAGATCGAGTACAACCAGAATCTCGCCTACCGCAACGGCAACGGGGACGACAGCAAGAACCCCTCGGTGCATTCGCTTCCCGAATTGGACGCCTTTGCCTGGAAGGATTCTATCCCGGGCACGCCGCTGGAATTCGAAGGTTCCGCCAAGTTCGACCACTTCGTTCGCCGTTATGGCGATGCGGGACAACGGCTTGACCTGCGACCCGCCATCAGCCTGCCGCTGGCGAGCAAGTTCGTGACCGTGATCCCGCGTGCCCGCGTGTTCGCCACTTTCTACAACACCACCAAGCACGAGGACACCGGCAAGCGCACCATCTCCCGCTTCAATGTGGAGAACAACAGCACCGAAGGCGGCAAACAGAGCCGCATCGGCTACGAGACGGGCGTTTCGGCCTTCTCCGAGGTGGACCGGGTCTACCAGCTCGACGGGGCGCTCGACGCCACGCGCGAAAACGCCGGCAAGAGCGAGTGGACCAGCCTGCGTCATTCCGTGATCCCGCGTGTGGACTACAACTATCGCCACAGCATGGGCGACCAGTCCAAGCTGCCGTACTACGACTCGCGCGACAGGCTGGAGCCGGAAGACCTCGTAACGTATTCGCTGACCAACGTGTTCACCCGCAAGCGCCAGTCCGTCAAGCTGCGTCCCGGCGGCGACGACGGCCCGCAGGCGTTCATGAAGACGGATTATCTCGACTTCGCCACCGTGCGTTTCGAGCAGAGCTACGACCGCAACGAGGCCCAGCGTGATGACCGCCGCGACAAGTACGAACGCAGGCCGTTCTCGGATTTCCTTGCTGAGGTGGTTGTCCGGCCCGACGATTACGTTGATGTGGTCATGCGCACGTGGTGGTCGCCCTACATTCAGAAGATTACCCAGCACGAGGGAACGGTCCGGGTGCACAACGACATCGGCGAAGTGTGGGCGGGCTACGACCTGCGCGCTGAAGTGGACGAGTACAAGCGTCTGCGCGAGGATGAAATGTCCATCGGCAAGATCGGCGGCTCGTTGCGTGTGGCAAAGAACGTGACCCTCGGCGTGGAATACCGTCGCGACTTCGAGGCCAGCGAAGATCTGGAAAAGACCGTGCGCATGACTTTCGAGGGCGAATGCTACGACGTGTACCTCCATTATTCCAGAACGCCGGACGACAGCCGCTACGGCATAAGCTTCGACATCCTGAAATTCTGATATGACCAGACGTGCCAACATCAGACCGCTGCCGCAGGGCCTGCGCAACCAGATTGCCGCCGGTGAGGTGGTGGAGCGCCCCTCCAGCGTGGTCAAGGAGCTGGTGGAGAACAGTCTCGACGCCGGGGCCACCCGCGTCGATGTCACCGTGGAACAGGGCGGACGCACGCTCATCGTGGTGCAGGACGACGGCTGGGGCATCCCGGCCGAGGAACTGGAACTGGCGGTCACCCGTCACGCCACCAGCAAGATTCACGAACTGGGCGATCTTGCGGCCATCGGCTCCTTCGGCTTCCGCGGCGAGGCCCTGCCGAGCATCGCTTCGGTGTCTCATTTCAAGATGACCTCCAAAGCCGAGGACCACGACGAGGCCTCGCATGTGGAGGTCCGCGCGGGCGAGGTGGAGTCCTCCGGCCCGGCGGCCCTTGCCGCGGGAACGCGCGTCGAAGTGCGCGGGCTCTTCTCCAACGTCCCGGCACGGCTGAAATTTCTCAAGACCGACACCACCGAGCACAAGCGCATCACCGACATCCTTTCGCGCATTTCGCTGGCGCATCTGCATGCGGGCTTCTCGCTGACCGTCAACGGACGCGAGAGCTTTCGGCTGCCGCCCCGGCAAAAGCTGGCCGATCGACTCGCGGCGTTCTGGCCGCCGCAGGTCTGCGAAAAGCTGCTGCCGTTCGACGCGGAGCGCGATGGATACCGCGCCCATGGCGTGGCGGGGCATCCGAGTCAGGCACAGGGCCGCGGAGACCGGATATTCCTGTACGTCAACGGGCGGGCCGTGGCGGACAAGGTCATGCTGCGCGCCGTGCGGCAGGCCTACGCCGGAATGCTCCTCTCGCGCGAATTTCCGCAGGCGTGCCTTTTTCTGGATATGCCCGCCGATCAGGTGGACGTGAACGTGCATCCCGCCAAGATGGAGGTGCGGTTCATCGACGAAAAGGCGGTGTTTTCTGCCATCCGGCGAGGGGTTGTACAGGCGCTGACTTCACAGCAGTCCGCCCCCGACGCCAGCCCCGCCACCGAAGCGGCGGCCCGTTCCAGCTACAGCGGCGAAATGCCGGATCGTCCCTGGAGCCCACCATCCGGCTCCGCCGAGCCTGCCAAACGTTCGCACACGCCCGGCGGCGACGCGCCCAAGTTTTCCTCCTACCGCGAGTACCGCGCCACCTACGGCGCGCCGTCCACCATGGATGTCCCTCTCCCGGTCACGCCATCGCGTAAGCCGGAAGCGGAGGAAGCAGGGGAAGACTCAAGGCCGGAAGAAGACGCATCCCTTTCAGCCCACCCCGGAATGACCGACCGCGATTCTGAGGTTTCCCGCCGGGCGGAACGGCCGCTTTCCGGCACCGGCATGGAATACCTCGGACAGGTGGCGGACACGTATCTGGTGATCCGCGAGGGGGGACGGCTGGTGCTCGTGGATCAGCATGCCGCGCATGAGCGGGTCATCCTCGAAGCCATGCGCCGGGACCGGACGCGCGGGGACTCCCAGCCACTGGGCATCCCGCTGGAGATGGCCCTGCACCCGGCAGAGGCCGAAGTGCTTGAAGAGCTGTGGGACGGCCTGCGCTCCATGGGTTTTCTGCTTGAGATGGACGGCCCGAACCGCGTGTTGGTCAAAGGCATCCCCCCCACGCTTGAAACGGCCAAGGCGCGTGAATATCTTTCCGCCGCGCTAGGCGAACGCTCCCGCGGCCTCGATGAACTGTGGACCATGCTCGCCTGCAAATCCGCCATCAAGGCCGGGCAGCCACTGGCGGACGACGAGGCGCTGGCCCTGCTGGACGAATGGATGCGCTGCCCCGAGCGTGAATATTGCCCTCACGGAAGGCCCGCCGTGCTGCGCTGGAGCGCGGCCGACATGGAAAAACTCTTCAAGCGCAAGTAGAATCAGCCATGAGCATCACCTATTCCAAAGTTCGCTGCATCGTCGATCTCGAAGCCATCCGCCACAACTACAGGCTCATGAAGAAGGATGCCGGGAACGTGGTTCCTGTCATCAAATCAGACGCCTACGGCCACGGCCTTGAACAGGTCGCCCGAGCCCTTGAGGACGAAGGCGCCGCCAATTTCGCGGTAGGATACGTGCGGGAAGCCGTGGACCTGCGCAAGGCGGGCATCTCCGGCGACATCATTTCCCTTCTCGGCCCTGTGGACATGGACGACTGTGAAGCCATCATCGAACACGACATCGTTGGCTTCGTGGGGCATTTCGAGACGCTGGCGCGGCTGGCCTACAAGGCTGACGGACGGCCCGTCCGCATCAGCCTCAAGTTCGACACCGGCATGTCCCGGCTGGGATTCACCCGTGAGGAACTGCCGAAACTCAAGGCGTTTCTGCGCGGTCGTCCGAACATCGTGCCGGTGATGGCCAGTTCGCACCTTGCGGTGGCGGACGATCCGGCTTCCCGCGAGATTACCGCGGCGCAAGCCCAAGTCTTTTGCGAGATAGTCGAGGATCTTCGCGCCTCGGGCTTTGCGGTACAGGCGAGCCTTGCCAACTCCGCAGCCATAATGGGGCACGAGGGCTGCCGTCTCGATGTTCAGCGCGCGGGCATTTCCCTGTACGGCGGCAATCCCTACGCGGGAACCGAGTGGGAGTCGCTGGGCGATGATCTGCGGCCGGCCATGCAGGTGGCGGCCCCGGTGCTGCACGTGCACACGCTGGACAAGGGCCGCGGCATCAGCTACGGCCATACCTTCACCGCGGACAGGGACATGACCGTGGCCGTGGTCGGCGCAGGCTATGCCGACTGCTATAGTCGCGGACTCTCCAACACGGGCTGGGTTAATGTGGGCGGCGTGCGCTGCCCTATCGTGGGCCGGGTCTGCATGCAGATGACCGCCGTGGACATCTCTCCGGCAGAGGCCGCCGGAGTACAGGTGAAGACCGGAGACGATGCGTGGCTGCTGGGCGGTCCCGGCGACGGGCGAATTTCACCCCAGGACCTTGCGGACTGGTGGGGAACCATTACATATGAAGTGTTCTGCGTGCTGGGCATGAACCGGCGCGAATATCCGGACACATAAAAGGAGCGACACGATGAGCGAATGGGTCATTGCTGAAAACTACCCCAAGGAAGAGCTGGAAAAAGAAGGCGTCACCCCCGAATGGCTGCTGGGCAAGTGGCTGGACGTGGCCGAGGATATGGCGCTGATCCCCGAGCGCAACGTTCGCGTGGAAGAGCGCGGCGGCGTCGTCTTCGTCGAAGTCAGCGAAGAACTGATGTCCTGCATGCGCGGCATGTAGCATTTTCCGTCCATAGGGACGATGAAACGGGAACCGTGCACTGCGGTTCCCGTTTTTGTTTGTCTTGCCGGGCTGTTCGGGCCTGCGCTTTTCCGCTTGACGCGTTGTTGAAACCGGTTATACGGTAGATCATGGCCCGTCTGCGCGCGGTCCCCCGCGCAAGTCGGGCCATACTTGCGTCCAATATACGGAGGAGAAGCAATGGCACCTTCAAAGCCAGCAAAAACGAAATTCGACGTCATCATCGTGGGTGGCGGCCCTGCAGGACTTTTCGCAGCCTATTACCTCGGCGAGCACACCGATCTCGACGTGCTCGTCATCGAACGCGGAAAATCCTCCCTCAAACGCAAATGCCCCATCGCCGGCGACGAGTGGTGCATCAAGTGCCGCCCGTGCAACATCCTGTGCGGCGTGGGCGGAGCCGGGCTGTTTTCCGACGGCAAGCTCAACTTCATCCCGAAGCTCGGCAAGACCGACCTGACCCAGTTCATGCCCATGTCCGAAGCGAACAAACTCATCGACGAAACCGAAGAGATTTTCAACCGTTTCGGCATGGACGGCAAAGTCTACCCGACCAACATGGACAGCGCCAAGTCCGTGCGCAAGGAAGCCAAGCGCAACGGCATCGACCTGCTGCTCATCAAGCAGAAGCATCTCGGTTCCGACAACCTGCCCGGACACATCGCGGGCATGGCTGAACATATCAAGGAAAAAGGTGTGGTGTTCCAGACTTCCGAGGAAGTGAAGGACGTCACCGTGGATAACGGCAAAGTCACCGGCGTAATCACCAGTCGCGGCGAGTACGAGGCCGACAACGTCATACTCGCCCCCGGCCGAGTGGGCGCCGAGTGGGTCGCTTCCGTCGTCAAGGGACACGGCATCAACGTCTCCCAGCGCGGCATCGAAGTGGGCGTACGGGTGGAAGTCGCCAACGAGATCATGCAGGACCTCTGCGACGTGATCTATGATCCGACCTTCTTCGTGCGCACCACCAAGTACGACGATCAGACCCGGACGTTCTGCACCAACTACGGCGGGTTCGTGGCGCTGGAGAACTATCAGGACTTCGTCTGCGTCAACGGTCACGCCTACATGGACAAGAAGTCCGACAACGCCAACTTCGCCTTCCTGTCCAAGGTGGTACTCACCGACCCGGTGGAGAACAACACCGCGTACGGAGAGTCCATCGGTCGCCTTGCAACCATCATCGGGGGCGGCAAACCCATCCTGCAACGGTTCGGCGACCTCAAGCGCGGCCGCCGCTCCACGTGGAACCGCGTGCGCAACAGCTCCATCGAGCCTACGCTCAAGGACGTGGTCTGTGGCGACATCGCCATGGCCCTGCCGGAGCGCATCGTGACCAACCTCGTGGACGGGCTGGAACAGCTCAACGAAGTAGTTCCGGGCGTCTCCAACGACGAGACCCTGCTGTACGCGCCGGAGATCAAGTTCTTCGCCACGCAGGTGGACACCACCAACTCGCTGGAAACCTCAATCCGGGGACTGTTCGTGGCCGGTGACGGCCCGGGCGTTGCGGGGAACATTGTCTCCGCTGCGGCAACGGCACTGGTTCCCGCCAAAGAGATTGTCAAAAGGTCTTAGAAATGTGTCCCGGCAGCCCGTAACAGGGCTGCCGGGCCTTGCCGTACCCCTCCGATTCTTGTAGAAAAAAGGGGTGCGAATCATTCATTTTCAGGCTGCTTTAGCCATTCTTCTGCTTATGGTCTGCTCCGCCCCGGCGCAGGAGCTCGATGTGGCCTATCTGGAGTATCCGCCCTACATGTATACCGAGGACGGGCGTTTCGAAGGCATTCTTGCCGATGCCACCCGTCAGGTGATGGACGAGGCCGGTATCGACGCCGACTACAAGGTACTCCCTGCCAAGCGGATTCTCACCCTCATGATGGCCGGAGAAAAACTCTGTGCCATCGGGGCCTTCCGTACTCCGGGCCGGGAATCCTACGCGTGGTTCTCGGACGTCACCTACCAGAACTCGCCCCTTGCGGTGATCCACCGCAGTTCCGATGAGCGGTTCGCTGAAAAGCGCAGCCTCATAGGCATTCTCGATGATCCCGATCTGGTCATGGGTAAGATGTATGGCTATTCGCTGGGCAGCATGCTCGACCACGAGATCAACATGCGGGTGCGCCGGGTTCGTGAAGTCACTGCGGACCTGCAGCAGTTCATGCGAATGATCGAAATAGGCCGGGTGGACTACGCCTTCTTTTCTCCCGAAGGCATCCGCGGCCTCATGGCCACCAGCGGTACCGAACCGGGCAGCCTCGAATGGTTCATCCCGGAAGGAATGCCCGAAGGGCAGACCCGGCACATCATCTGCTCCCTTTCCGTGCCCGAGGACGTGCGCAGGCGCATCAACGAGGCCGTGAACAAGGTGGAGTTCCCCCGCTGGCAGGACGTCATCAACTGACCCTCCTTCGTTTTCTCCCGGGTTTTATCGAACTACGCCCCGCTCCCGACCGGGATGGCGGGGTTTCGTTTTGTGATGTGGAAAAACAGCTTCGCATGTTTAGAAATTTTTTAAAAAAATCGGATACCGCTTGACACAGTGTCATTAGATTGACAGAGAGTGTAGAGCGTACGGTGAATCGCGTCATGTTGCACGCGGTTTGCGAGTTCTGAAGCGGAGGATAAATGGCGCTGAAACTTGACGGTATCATCGGGGGCAGTCCGGCTCTGGCCGAAGTCTTCAAGGTTCTGGAGAAGGTTGCCCCCACAGAGAGTACGGTGCTGGTCAGCGGGGAGTCCGGGACAGGCAAAGAGCTTCTGGTCCGGGCGCTGCATCGCAACAGTGATCGGCGCGACAAGCCTTTTGTCCCCATCAACTGCGGCGCCATCCCCAAGGAACTGCTGGAATCGGAGCTTTTCGGCCACGAGAAGGGCGCCTTCACCCATGCTGTGCGCTCCCGGCCCGGCCGTTTCGAGCTGGCAGACGGCGGAACCATCTTCCTTGATGAAATAGGGGAAATGGACCTGAGCCTGCAGGTGAAGATTCTGCGTGCACTTCAGGAAAAGGAAATCGAACGCGTTGGCGGGACGCAGGTAAAGAGCGTTGACGTCAGAGTTGTCGCTGCCACCAACCGTGATCTCGAAGAAGAGGTCGCGGCCGGCCGTTTCCGAGAAGACCTGTTCTACCGCCTCAACGTCATCCCCATGCACCTGCCGCCACTTCGTGAGCGGGGAGCCGACATCCTCGAACTCGCCCGCCATTTTCTGGGCGGTTTCTGCCGGGACAAGGGGCGCAAGCGCCTCAAGCTGACGCAGGATGCCCGGGAGATGTTTCTGACCTACACCTGGCCGGGCAACGTGCGCGAGCTGGAAAATTTCATGGAACGCCTCTCCATCCTCTGTGACGGAGAAGAGGTACTGCCCGAAGATCTGCCGGACAAGATGTGGCAGGACATCGGGGAAAAGCCCCGCAGAAAGGAAGAGGAAGTCATGGTCCGGCCCGCCGGGTTCGCATGGCCGACTCTGAGTGATATGAACGACAAGGCCGGTGACCTCAAAGCCTTTCTGGAGTCTGTGGAGGACAGGCTTCTTCTTGAAGCTCTGGATGAGGCGGAAGGGGTCAAGAACCGGGCTGCCGAACTGTTGGGAATCAAGCGGACAACGCTCATTGAGAAGCTCAAAAAGCGCAAATTGCTGGACAACAAGCAATAGCGGCCCCGGTGCGTCCGGGGTTGCAGCACGGAACTTGCAAAGGCAACCCTCGTGACCGAGATACGTCTGCACCGAATCGTCTGGCTGCTGGCCGCCCTGATGTCCGGGTTGCTTCTGGCAACACCGGCCAAGGCCTTGCGCGTTGCCTATTCCCCGCGCGGCGATTCCGACCGTTTTACCTTCACCTTCGACGGTTCCCGCCCCGAGTTTTCGGTCAAACGCACCGGAAGACAACAGATTACCGTTCAGTTTCCGCCCGGCTTCTGGGATGATGAACAGCGTCCGACCACATCGGTATTTCGGGGCGCCAAACTCGTCGACTCGGTAAATATTTCCGGCAATTCGCTCCTCATACGCACCGGCACCGACGCTTTCGGTTATCTCAGGCTCAATGTTCCGGGACGTCCGGAGTTCGTTTTGCAGGTGTTCCGCGACCCCATCGGCGCCAAATGGAAACCCGAGTCGGAACGCAGGGTCGCTCCCGCTCCCCGACCTGAGCCGGAACCGCAGCCCACGCCGCCGCCCGAACCAGAGCCTCAACCTGAGCCGCAACCTGCGTCTGAACCCGCGCCCGAGCCGGCCCCGGAAGTGACAGAGCAGCCGCAGTCCGCCAGCGATATCGCCGCCAGACTGGATGAAGTTCAGCCCACTCCTGTGCAGCAAGCACCGGAGTCCGAACCGGCGCCGCAGACTGAAGAGCAACCCGTTCCTCAGCCGCAGCCCGAACAGGCTCCGGCAGAAGCCGCACCTCAATCGCCAGCTCCGGTCAATCAGGCCGCGCCCGGTCCGGACCAGCCATTTTATTCGGTGCCATATTCCGTCCGCAGTCAGGTCGTAGCTCCACCGGCTCCGGGTGAGGAGCCGGCACCTCCGCAGTCCGTACAGTCCACTGTCGCAGACACTGCCCCCACCGCCAGCGGTGAGGTTCGTTTTCAGGCGCAGGACCGCGACGCTGAGGACGTCAAGCTTTCCGAACTCGACGGCGAAGCTCCCTCGCAGCCTGTTGCCCCGGCACCGGAACAGCAGGCTGGCGGTCAGGTTTCGCCGCCTCCGACACAGGAAAGCGCGCCCGCTCCTGTCGAGCCTGCACAGCGTCCCGTACCCGAGCCGTTGGCGCAAGACATGGCCGAGGCCGACGCCTCTACTGCGCCCGGCGCTGTTTCCGGAGCCGTGGTGCCCCCGCCCTCGCAGAACACCGCGGCCGAAGCCGCACCTCCGATGGCAGAAGAAGTTGCCGAACCCAGCGTGCAGGAGCAGGTGGAAGCCCCGGCGGTGACCGAACCCGCTTCCGAACCGGAAGCCGCTCCCGAGCCCGACGCGGAAACGCAAGCTCCCGCTGCCGAATCTGCAGAGCCTGCCAACGCCACACAGGATGAGGAGCCCGTGACGCTCCCCGAGGGGGTGCCCGAGAAGGACCTCACTCCCGCGCAGAAACAGTTGCTGGTCCAGAACAAGATGTATGACGCCCAGTCCATGATGTTCAACGGTGAGCTTCAGGAGGCGCTGGCAGCGTATGAAGAACTGCTGAAGAAGTCGTATCTGCCCGAAGACATGCGCGAAGAGATCCTCTACGCCGTGGCAGACATCAAGATGCAGCTTTATCGCAATGATCCTGAAAGATTTTATGCCGAGGTCAACGATGCCTACCAGAAGGCGCTCAACGCCAACCTTGAATCCAAGCGCGTGCCGCGGGCGCTTCTTAATCTGGGACTGGTGAACCTCAGGGCGGGCAACGTGCCCGAGGCCAAGGCCTATTTCAACATCCTGCGCAACAAGTATCCTGACGATCCGAACATCCCGGCCATCAGCTACTATTGGGGAGATTACTACTTCAAGCGCGGCGATTATCAGGAAGCGGCCGACCAACTCCAGTACATGATCCAGAAGTATCCGGAGCACGAGCTGGTCAAGTCGGCAGCCTATCTGCTGGCGCAGGCCCTTGAACGCACGGGCTACGACAAGCAGGCGTTTCAGGTGGTGGACTACATCGACAAACGCTGGCCCGATTTCTACATGCAACGCCCGGAATTCCTGATGCTCGCAGGCGGCATCGAGGAGCGGGTGGGCAAGCTCCGTCAGGCCAAGGAGCATTATTTCACCTATTACAACCTGAATCCAGCCGCGGACCGGGCCGACATCGCCCTCGCCAAGATTGGCGACCTGTATCTCCAGATGGACCTTCAGGATCCCGCCAAGGAAATCTACCAGAAGGCCGCCAAGGAGTTCCCGGACAAGGAGGGCGGGCTCATCGCCAAGATGCGCCTGGCCGAAGAGGGCATCTACGACGACCCCACGCTGGTGCAGATGGGCAGCGTCTTCGATCGCCCCTACAACCTCCAGCCGGTGAACATCTACAAGGAAATTGTCGAGAAGCACCCGGAAAGCCCGCTGGCCCCGGTGGCCCAGCTCAAGCTCGCCATGTGGTACGCCTTTCACAACAAGAATGCGGATGCCCTTGCCGCCGCACAGGACTTCCTTGACCTATTCCCGGAAAGTCAGCTCGCCACAAGGGCCAGAGAGCTTGGCGACAGCGTGTTTTTCAAGGCCGTGCCGGGCCTCATGGAACAGGAACACTACAAACGCATCGTCCGCTACTGGGAAGACTACGATTTCATCGGCGAAGGCGAGACCAAGGTGGACGACGACACCAAGCTCATGGTTGCCACTTCCTACTGGAAACTCGGTCAGCCAGCCAAAGCCCTTGCGCTGCTGGAACCGTATCTTGACGAGCAGATTCCCGGCGTTTCGGAAAAGGCGCTCGACCTCGCGGTGAACGTCTACCTCGGCGAATACAACTGGAACGGCATCAACCGTCTGGTCAAGCACGCCGAAGAAAACTGGGATCTGGGCGAGAAGCAGCTGCGTCAGTTGAACTACGCTCGCGCCATGGCCCTGCAGAACATGGGCGAGGACATCCGCGCGGTGCCGCTCTGGGCCGAGCTGGCCAAGAATCCAGAGGTGGACCCGTCCTTCCGCGGCTACGCCATGTATTATCTGGCCAAGAACGCCATGCGCAAACAGGATCTGCGGCGCGTCTTCCTCTATTCGCAGGAAGCACTCTCCCTGCTGCTCCAAACCGACGGCGATCCCGAGAAGATCAAGGATGCCGTGCTCATGTCCATCAACGCCACCGAACGCTCAGGTCGCTACGAAGAGGCCCTGCGCTGGGTTCGCGAGTACGACAAATACATCACCCCCGACCACCCCGAGTGGGCGCCCACGCGTCTGAAGCTGGCCCGCATCTACAGAAAGGCCGGGGCCATGGACGAGTGGAAATCTTTATTGCAGGATATAGTGGACAGGAAACCCGGTTCCCTGCAGGCGGACCTCGCCCGGTCCGAACTGGAAACATGGGAGCTGGAACAACGGGCGCAGGAGTACGCGCCCCAATAAACGGGAGGTGCGAATGAACAGGCAACCCTGCGTCGCCGGACGCTTCTACCCCGGCGAACCCTCAGCCCTTCAGGCTGAGCTGGACACCTACCTCGACGACGGCGGAGAACGCCGTCAGGCCCCGACACGCCTCGCCATGGTTCCACACGCGGGGTACATGTTTTCCGGTCCGCTCTGCGGCAAAACCCTCGCCCGGGCCAGACTCGCCAAAACCATCCTGATGCTCGGCCCCAACCACACCGGCATGGGAACACCCATGAGCCTGTGGGACAGCGGCCAATGGGAATTCCCCGGCGGAGCAGTTGCAGTGGAGACCGAGCTTGCCCAGAGCCTGCTCGCTGAAGTGGACGAGTTTCAATCCGACACCCGCGCCCACCTCAACGAACATTCCCTCGAAGTGGTCGTGCCCTTCCTGCATCGCCTGAATCCCGACGTGCGCATCATCCCCGTCGCCATTGCCGAACAGGATCCCGAAGCCCTCGCCGAAGCAGGAAGACAGATCGCCTCGGTCCTGAAGAATCACCATGAAGACGTATCCATCGTCGTCAGCTCCGACATGAGCCACTTCATCACGGAAGATCAGGCCGCCAGACAGGACAAGCTCGCTCTGGACGCAGCCCTCGAAATCGACCCCGAAGCCCTCTGGCAGACCGTACGCACCAACCGAATCTCCATGTGCGGCGTCATGCCCATGACTCTGGGCCTCACCGCAGCAAGAAGACTCGGCGCATCATCCGCCGTCCTCACCGGATACACCTCGTCCGCAACAGTTACCGGAGACCGCCAACAGGTCGTCGGCTATGCGGGGATTATCGTAGAATAGGCAAAGAGCTTCCGACGGGCCCTTCAGGCGGCCCCTTTCAGGGGGACCAAAGGGACGGGCCCCCTTTGGAATCCCTGGGTTGTCAGCGGGGTTGCAGCTGCCGGTTCCATGCGGCCGCACAACCCGCGTCCCAGCTGCAACCCCGCTGACGGGGATCTTTGTTCTGTGGTTCTTGGCTGACGAACTCTGTTAACCAAACTACATCCCGAAGAACTTTTTCGGTGCACAAGCTCCCCATTAGAAACTCCAACGGACCATCCACTCGCGTCAACCAAGTACTTAAGCAATGCCGATCGAGGCATAGAGGCTCTTTTGACCGGTCACGCAGGTCCGGGTGATGTTTGTAGGCACAAACATTTCTCCCGGAGCAATGACCGCGTCATAGAGCCTCTCGCCGAAAGCGGAGGCGTACCCCAACAAGCGCAGTTTTTGCCTTCTTTTTTCTGCGCAAGCAAAAAAGAAGGTCGGCCGACAGGCCGAAACCTGCAACTGGTGCAAAACGGCAATGCCTCCGGCGGGCCCTTCAGGCGGACCAAAGGGGCGGGCCCCCTTTGGAATCCCTGAGTTGTCAGCGGGGTTGCAGCTGCCGGGTTCATGCGGCCGCACAACCCGCGTCCCAGCTGCAACCCCGCTGACGGGGATTTGGGAGCTGGGGGGCTTGGTTGACGGGCTTCTGTTGCAAGGAGAATTCGTCAAGGAGAGCTTCCTCAACTCACAAGCTTATCATCAGAACTCCCCCTGCATTCCCACTCCCCCGCCAGCTCAACAACCGCCATCAGCCTCCCGCCAAGCCGCCTATACGCCTCAGCTTTCGAAAAGCCTCGTGCGGCTTGGCAACACAAAAGGTTTTAGGAGATTCTTAAGAACCCTTTTGCAAAAGGGTTCTTAAGCCCCCGGAGGGCCGTCGGAGACCCGCCGGAGGTACAAAAAAAGGCCGGTACCAGCGAGTTGGTACCGGCCTTTTGCGATAGCGGGAGAGCTGTTAGACCAATGCCGTGAGGTTGAGAAACAACATGGTATTGGCGGTATGCATGATCCAGAGCAGCAGTGCTCCGAGGAAGGCTGCCCATTTGAGGCGCAGCGGCGAGTCGCTTTTCCACATGGGCGCCCACAGGGCGATGCAGAGGACAGAAGCGGCAAGAGCCGTGGCCCAGAGGATGCCGAGTGGGCCTTGGGTGATCATGGTTCTGGTCTGTTCGGGCAGAGTGGAGAAAAGCCAGCCTTGCGTGCCGAGTTGCAGAACCATGGGGACGAAGGCCCAGAGGGCGGCGCGGCTGAGTCCGAAGCGGTAGTAGTCGCGGCCGAAGTCGTCCTTGTTGCGACGCATGACAAGGTAGGCAAGGCTCAGTCCGGCGCCGGAAGCCATGGCGACCAGCAGATACTGGACAGTCATGGCGGCGGTGAAGGGATCGAGTGCCGTGGGCCACTGCGGTGCGTTTTCAGCGCGCAGGGCGGGAAGCAGCTGGATGGCGCCAATGGTGCCGGCGGCGATGGTCGCGAAGGATGCTACGGCGGCCAGCAGTCCGAGGGCGGAGTGTGCGCCTTTTTGCTTGCGCATCTTCTTCCAGAGCGGTGCCCAGAGGACAAGCAACAGGACGGTGGCTGCGCAGAGAATGAAAACGTGGGTCACGGGTGAGGCCGGGTGTGCCAGCCATTGTTTCAGTCCGGGGAACCGTTGCAGGGCGGGAAAGGCGCTCATGCCGGCGCCGAGAATGGCGAGAAAGGCGAGCTTGAGGGCCATGGTCGCGGTCTGCTGGGCGTATTTGTCGAGCAGGACACGTTTGCCGATGCGTGCGGTCCATTCGCAGATCGCGGCGACAACGATGGCGCCGAGAGCCGCGAGACCGATGAGGTCGGCGAGCGCCGGCAGGCTCATCTTTGCGGCTGTAGCCATGAGTTCGGTAGCGTTCATGTCGATGGTCTCCGTGGGGATGAAATGGGCGGCGGTCGTACGAGCGTCCCCCGCGACGGTGTTGTGCCTCAAATCCGCAGCAGAGGCAAGGCGGGGGCACGCGGCATTCCTTGCAAAATAATCCCGTATCAACTAAAGATTGAAAAACCTTTGCCTGTTATTCAAACGGAGCCCCGGATGAAACACCGTATCCTTGCCCTTGCGATCCTTCTGAGCATATGCCTCGCCGGATGCGTGACCACCGCCACCTCGTCTCGGACGGACAACGCCAGCATGGAGTGGCGCATGCGCAGCCTTGAGGAAAGTTTTCTCGATTTTCGTGAGAACCAGAAGGAACAGATGCGCAGCCAGCAACAGTTTCAGGCGCGCATGGAAAACCGGCTCAACGATCTTGAGGACCGTCTGACCAGAGTGGCGGGCGGTGCGGAGCCCGATGAAAGCGCGGCGGTTTCCGATCAGGGACAGGGCCAGAAAGCGCAGGACGAAGGCTGGGTGACGGATCTGGAGCCGGAAGAGGACGGCAAGGGGTGGACCAGCGTGACTCCCAAGGGCAAGGCTCAGGCCCCTGAGGAAGGTGACGTTGCCCAAGAGGCTCAAAAGGAAGAGGCTGTGGCCGAAAGCGCCGAGCCCAAGCCGTGGGCGGAGGTCCCCGGACCGAAGATGCCGGATACGGCTCAGGGATTGTATGATCTCTCCCTCGACATGTACCGTGACAAAAAGTTTCCGGCAGCGCGCGAAGGGTTCGATGCATTTCTTTCCAAATACCCGGACAATAAATTGGCCGGGAACGCCATGTACTGGAAAGGCGAGACCTATTACTCCGAAAAGGATTTCGCTCAGGCTATCCTGACGTTCAAGGAAGTGGCCATCAAGTATCCGCAGCACTCCAAGGTTCCGGCGGCCATGCTGAAAACCGGCATGTCCTATGAAAAGACCGGCGACCGGGACAATGCGGTTTTTTACATGCAGACCCTTGTTCAGGAATACCCCGACTCCTCCGCGGCCGACGTCGCCCGCAGGCGTCTTCGCGCACTCGGCGCGTGATGAGCCATGGACCACCAGCGGGAGTATTTCGCCTGTCTCGCCCTGCGCCATACTCCCGGCGTGGGGGCCCGCACGTGGAAATCCGTTCTCCAGTCCTACCCCACCGCTTATGATGCGGTTCAGGATGCCGCAAACTGGCCCGGGCGCGGCGTGGCGGGTAAGCGTCCGGCCAAGGCCTGTGCCGAAGAGTCGTGGCGGGAAGCGGCTGAAAATGAATACCGCGACGCTCGGCACCGCAGGCTCGGGGTCATCTCATGGCATGATCCGCGCTATCCGCAGCGCCTCAAAGACATCCCCGCCCCCCCGGCATATTTCTATTATCGTGGCGATCCGTCGCTGCTGAAGGCGCCCGCCGTAGCCGTGGTCGGCGCGCGCGAGTGCACCCGTTTCGGCCTGGAGGCTGCCGACCGCATATCGCGGGATCTGTCGCAGGCGGGCGTGACGGTGGTCTCCGGATTGGCCGCAGGCATCGACAGACAGGCGCATCAGGCGGCGCTGCAGGGTGTGGGCTCCACCGTGGCGGTACTGGGTACCGGCATTGATGTTCCCTATCCCGCCAGCAATGTGGAACTGCTCAAGGCTGTAAGCCGCAAGGGCTGCGCGGTTTCGGAGTTCGCCCCCGGCACCCGCCCCGAATCCAGAAATTTTCCGACTCGCAACCGTATCATCAGCGGCCTGAGCCTCGGCGTGCTTGTTGCCGAAGCGTCCGGCAAAAGCGGCAGTCTGATAACGGCCCGACTCGCCGCGGAGCAGGGGCGCGAAGTCTTTGCCCTGCCGGGTCCGGTGGGACACGCCACCTTTACCGGCTGCCACCGGCTGATCCGTCAGGGCGCGACGCTGGTCGAGGGCGCGGAAGACATTGTAAATGAACTGCGCTATCAGTTCAGCCTTGAGCTGGCCTCCGCAGATTCGGAAAAGCGGGAGAATTCGGGAAAGAACGGCGCGGAAAGTGCGCCTGACGAGCCCTCGTTTGCCGAGCAGGTTCGCAAGGAAGCCCGGAAACAATCAAGGCATCTTCCCGAGGAACAGCTTCCCGAGCTTGAAGGCGACGAACTGGTGCTCTTTGAGCGGCTTGTGGGCACGGACAGGCTGCACGTGGACGAGATAGCGCGTGCGCTCCAGTGGGAGAGCTCGCGCGTGAGTACCGGGCTGATCATGCTGGAGATGAAGGGATTGCTGCGCCAGCTGCCGGGCATGTGGTACACTGCGCGGGAGGCATGAGCCCCGGCCGTGTCCTTTCAATACGCTCGCGTGCGGGCTTGAGCGCAATCCGCCATGCGTGTAGAATATTTCCTATCCATTGAGCAAGGAGCCTCGTGAATGCAGAAGATACCCACCGATCTGGCAAAACCGGGCATGAAGCTGGCCCGTCCCGTGGTCAAAGACGGCGGCATCACCGTCATGGCCGAGGGCATGGAGCTGACCGAGGCGCTCATCGACCGGCTGTCCAGCATGAAGATCGACAAGATCGTGGTGCACGGCAACCCCGTGGACATGGCCGGATCGGGCGGAGGAACCGCATTTGACGAGCGGCTAGCGCGCATGGATCACCTTTTTCGTCATTATTCCAATGATAAATGGATGTCCCGCGTGCACGACCGCATGAAGGAATATTTTCGGTTCAAGGCCGCGCAGCAGGCGGCCCGACAGCGCGCAGAGCAGGAGCGCGACAAGCTCGTTGAGGAACCCGGCACTGCCGGTGAAGCCGTCAACGGCGAGGAGGCATAGGCATGGAAGACCTTCGCACCACGGTCAAGGGAGAGATCCTCTCCATTCAGGACCTGCCCACGCTTCCCGGCGTTCTCGACGAAGTTTCCAAACTGGTGGAAGACCCGGACGCGTCCACCGAGGCCATCGCCAAGGTCATCTCACGCGACCAAGTGCTCTCCGCGAAGGTCCTGAAGATGGTCAACTCACCCATCTACGGCTTTCCCGGTCGCATCGGGACCATTCAACACGCGCTGGTCCTGCTGGGGTTCAACGTCATCCGCGGCATCATCATTTCCACTTCGGTGTTCGATATGATGGTGGCGGCCATGAAGGGGCTCTGGGAACACAGCCTCGGGGTGGCCACGGCCTCGAACATCGTGGCCCGCAACGCCGGATTCGAGGACCCGGAGGAATACGCGGTGGCCGGGTTGCTGCATGATCTGGGCAAGGTTGTCACGGCTGTGCAGCTGCCGGAACTGCATGACACCATCCTTGAGACGGTGCGCGAGCGCGACCTGACCTATCTCCGCGCGGAAAAGGCCGTGCTCGGCTTCGGGCATGACCGCATCAACGCATGGCTGGCGCGCCACTGGCATCTTCCCGGCAATATCCGGGAGGCCATGAGCCGTCATCACAGCCCGCATCTGGCGGAGTTCTACAAGCCAGTGGCCTGCGTGGTGCACATTGGGGATTTCATGGTCAGACTGTTCGAGTTCGGCACGTCCGGGGACGATCAGACGGCCTATCTCCGGCCCGAGGCCATGAAGGAGCTCGGGTTCAAGATGAGCGATCTGGAGCGGTGCCTAGACGAATTGTCCGAACAGATGATCGACATCGCGGATCTGAGTCTGTAACGGCTAGTCCGCCGAAAGCGTCGAGTGGTGGAGGCCGATGGCCTTGACCACGCCTTTGGCCGCTTCCATTTCAACGTATCCGAGCGTGATACACACCCCCAGATAATCCATGTTCATGGCTTCCATCTTGTTGATGGCGCGTTCGCTCTGGTCGATGGTGATCAGGCCCTTGTTGATCATGTACTCGGCGGCCCGTTGCAGGTCGGGATCGTTCCTGTCCTGCGGCGTGTCCTTGATGGGTTCCCTGTCTTCGGCCTGATGCTCGGCCAGACTGATGTCCTTGCGGGCGAGAACGGCCCTGTTCTTGAGATCCTTGAGTTCCCGTTGCAGAGTTTTCTTTCGGCGGCTCAAATGCAGGTAGCGCTCCTCGGCCTCCCGTTCCTCGCTTACGAGCGCACGAATGCGATTGCGCATGGAATTCATCATGGACCGGTAGATCCATACCGTGAGCAACAGCGAGATTCCGAATATGATCAGGGGGAGTACCATGGAAGCCCTCGGTCTAGGAGTCCACGAGGTAGCGGATGTTGGTGACCTGCGTCTCCAGCCGTTCGATCTCCTGCTCAAGCACGTCGGACTTGAGCTCCAGTTTGTTCTTCTTGGCTCGCACCGATGTCCGCTTGCGACGCACATGGTCGGAACAGCTCTGGAACTGAACGAGCAACACACCCAGCTCGACAAACAAGAGCAGCGCGAGAAGCATGTATAATGTTGCGTCGTCCATCGAGGAGTCTCCTTTTCAAACGTGCACTACATACTCTCTGCGGAGTAAATGTTCAAGCAAAATAGGCTTCTCGGAAAAAGGTGAGGCTTATTCGACCACTGATGCATCGTGTGCGGCAAGAAACGCAGTCTTTTCCCGGCGCGGGCGTTTCTTTACGGCCATCTCCAGTCGCAGCGCCGCGCTTTTCCCCTGCACTTCCACGCTCTGGACCAGTTCCACGGGAAGCCGCGAGCGCGTGTAGCGGGCTCCCGAGCCGTCGTTGTGCGCGGCGAGCCGCCTTGCCAGGTCGGTGGTGATGCCGCAGTAGAGAGTCTGATCGGCGCAGCGGACCAGATAGACGTGCCATGTTCGCATGGCCTACCGAATACCCTCGGGATGCGCGCTAGTCAAAGCCGCTCTTGCCTTCGCGCGCCTGCCGTTATATCCCCCTTGCGGAAGGTAAACACATGTCGAAAATCACCGTCAATTCACTCGCAATGCACTTTGGCGGAGAAGAAGTCTTCTCCGACGTCTCCTTTGAAGCCGGACCGGGCGTGCGCATGGCCGTTACCGGCCCCAACGGCTGCGGCAAGTCCACGCTGCTGCGCATCCTTGCCGGGGTCACGGACCACGACGCGGGCACGGTCAGCATCGACCGCGGCGCGCAGATCGGCTACGTGGCGCAGGAACTCTCGGGAGCCGACCTCGAACGCAACCTGCTGGCATGGGTCATGGACGCCCTGCCTTCATGGAGCGGCTTCTGGGAACGCTGGGAAAAGGCCGTGGCCGACGGCGATCAGGCGCGCATCACGGAGCTTTCCCACGAGCAGGCCGAATTCGAGGAGAAATACGGCTACAGCCCGGAACACAAGGCCAGAGCCATCCTCACCGGCCTCGGTTTTTCCGAGGACGACCTGTTCAAGCGTCTCGCGGAGCTCTCCGGCGGCTGGCGCGAACGCTCCAAGCTCGCCCGCGTGCTGCTTCAGGGCGCGGACGTGCTGCTTCTGGACGAACCCACCAACCACCTTGATCTGGAAGCCGTGGAATGGCTGGAGCAGTACCTGCTCAACTTCCGGGGCGCGTTGGTCTTCGTGGCGCACGACAGGGTCTTCCTGAACCGCGTGGGCACCCACGTGCTGTTCCTCGGCGGCAAACGCAGCGTCCTGCGCAAGGGGAACTTCGACGAATTTCTGGAATGGCAGGAAGAGGACGCCCGCCAGCGCGAAAAGGAGATGGAGAAGCTCTCCGCGCGCATCGAGCACGAGCAGAACTACATCAGCCGCTTCCGGGTCAAGGCCCGCAAGGCCGCCCAGGCCCAGAGCAAGATCAAGAAGGTCGAGAAAATGGCCGAGGAACTTGATCAGATGAAGAAGCAGGGCTCTTCCACGCGGGTCAAGGGCCGCTCCCTCGCTTTCAAGCTTCCGGCTCCGGCGCGGGGTGACAAGGTCGCCATCGCCGGGGTGGATCTGCGCTTCGCCTACGACAAGAGCAACCCCTCCGTCTGGGACGGGCTGAATTTTCAGCTCTACCGCGGGCACAAGGTGGCGCTGATGGCACCCAACGGCGCGGGCAAGACCACGCTTCTCAAGCTCATCACCGGCGATCTGACACCGGACGAGGGGCACGTGAAGATCGGCAACAAGACCAAGCCCGGTTACTTCAGCCAGCATCAGCACGAAATCCTGAACCTCGACGGCACCGCCCTGTCCGAGATTCGCCGCCTGAGCGACCCGAATCTCACCGAGGAACAGCTCATGGGCGTGCTGGGCCTTTTCCTGCTGGGCGAAGACTTCTTCGATCGCAAGGTCTCCGGGCTTTCCGGCGGTGAAAAGAGCCGACTGCTGCTTGCCAGCCTCTTTCTGGCCCACCCGAACCTGCTCATCCTCGACGAACCCACCAACCACCTCGACATCGAATCCCGCGAGGGACTCATCGCCGCGCTCAAGGACTACGAGGGCACACTCCTTTTCGTGGCGCACGACCGTTACCTGCTCTCGGAAGTGGCTGAAGAAGTGTGGGAACTCTCACCTTCGGGCATCGAGCAGTACCTCGGCGGCTTCGCGGATTACGACGAAAAACGTCGCCAGCGGTTGGCCGAAGCCGCACGCGCAGGCAGCGGCAAATCCTCTGCAAAACAGGAGGAAGCTCCGGCTCTCGATGAGAAGCCTGCGGAGAAGCGGCGTCTGACCAAGGAAGAAAAACGGCGTCAGGCTGAACGGCGCAACGCCCTGTACCGTGAGCTCAAGCCGCTCAAGAAGGATTACGCCAAGCTTGAGCGCGACCTTGAAAAGGCCATGGAGGACCACGGCCGCCTTGAGGAAGCCCTCAACGACCCTGCAACCTACGAAAAGCCCGAGCTGGCCGTGAAGTCCCAGTCGGAGTACACCGAGGTCAGTGACTGGGTGGACACTCTCATGGCCCGCATGGCCGAGCTTGAGGAACGCATCGCCGATATCGAACGGCAACGCGGCGAGCTGGAGGAAGGCTGATCGTGCCGCGCATCATCGACGTGGCCGCAGGCATTCTCTGGCGTGACGGGCTCTACCTGGCCGTTGATCGCCCCAAGGGCGAGTGGGCCGGATGGTGGGAATTCCCCGGCGGCAAGGTGGAGGAAGGCGAGGCTCCGGAAGCCGCGCTGGTGCGGGAGCTTCGCGAGGAGCTCGGCGTGCAGGTCGGCGATTTCGAGTTCTGGTGCGAAAAGGTCCACCATTATCCCCGGATTTCCGTGCGCCTGCTGTTCTACCACGTCACCGCCTTCGAGGGCGATCCCCGCGGGCTGGAGGGGCAGAGCTTCGCATGGGTGCACCCCGCCCGGCCAGAGGGCATCCGCTTTCTTCCCGCGGACGACGACATCGTGGCAGCACTCGCCGAAGGGGCCGGTCCGACGGGGAAATAACCTCGCCGGAAACAGCCGGTTGAAGCCTGACGGGAAAAGGAGTATCTTCATTGGCCCTTCCCGCGCCATGGTCAGTGCGCGGAAAGGGATACACCGTCAAGCAAAGGAGTGATGCATTGCGGATCTGCGATTCGATTCGTCCGAATTCCCCGTTCATTTCCCTTGAGTTCTTCCCGCCCAAAGAGCGGGACGCGTGGCCGAAGTTTTTCAACGTGGTTGACAAGCTCAAGACCCTCGACCCGCTGTTTGCCTCGGTCACCTACGGAGCGGGCGGCGGCACGCAGGACAACACGCTGGAAATCGCGCGGCGCATCAAGGCCGACCACGGCATTGAGCCGCTGACCCACCTCACCTGCGTGGGCGCGTGCGATGATGCGCTCAAGGATTACGTGGGCGCACTTGAGGACGCCGGAATTGAGAACATTCTCGCCCTGCGGGGAGACCCGCCCAAAGGCGAGGAAAATTTCGATTTCAACAAGCAGGAATACAAGCACGCCACCGACCTGGTGGGCTTCCTGCGTCAGCACTACAAGAAAATGTGCGTTGGCGTGGCCTGTTATCCCGAGCCGCACCCCGAATCCCCGAGCGTGAGCTTCGACCTTGCCATGAGCAAACACAAGGTGGAGCAGGGCGGCGAATTCATGGTCACCCAGCTGTTCTTCGACAATCGCGTTTATTTCGATTTCGTGGACCGGATGAAGGCCATGGGTGTGGACGTCCCGGTGATTCCGGGCGTACTGCCCATCATGAACATCCGCTCGGCCAAGTTCATTCTCGGCCTCTGCGGCGCCAGCATCCCGGGCAATTTCCTGCACGAACTGGAAAAAGCCAATGACGAGGGCGGTGACGACAAGGTATACGAGGTCGGCATGGCCTACGCCCAGCGGCAGGCACAGGACCTCATCGACAAGGGCGCGCCCGGTGTGCATCTGTACACCCTCAACAGCGCCAAGGCCTGCCTTGAACTGGGCAGCAGCCTGAAGTTGTAAGCTTTTGGAGAGTGAAGCTATGAGTAAGAAGGAATTTCGCGTCGCGGTATGCGGCGCAACGGGTGCCGTCGGTCAGGAGATGCTGGCCACGTTGGCCCAGCGCGACTTCCCGGCATCGGAAGTCATCCCCATGGCCTCGGCCCGCAGCGCCGGAAAGACCGTGCAATACAAAGGACAGGATCTTACGGTCGTGGAAATGACCGAGGACTCCTTCACCGGAATCGACGTGGCCCTGTTCTCCGCAGGCGGCGGCCCGTCCGAGAAGTTCGCTCCGGCGGCCGCCAAGGCCGGCTGTGTGGTGGTGGACAACTCTAGCGCGTGGCGCATGGATCCCGAATGTCCGCTTGTGGTGCCCGAGGTGAACCCTCAGGACCTCGACTGGCACAAGGGCATCATCGCCAACCCCAACTGCTCCACCATCCAGATGGTCGTGGCCCTTCAGCCGCTGCATCTGGAAGCGGGCATCAAGCGTGTGGTGGTCTCCACCTATCAGGCCGTATCCGGCTCCGGTCAGGAAGCCATCGACGAACTTGAAGAGCAGACCCGCCGTCTCATGAACGGCAAGCCCATCGTGGCCGAAGTCTACCCGCACCAGATCGCGTTCAACTGTCTGCCGCAGATCGACGCGTTCCTCGACGATGGCTACACCAAGGAAGAAATGAAGATGGTCAACGAGACCGTCAAGATCATGGGCGATTCCAACATCAAGGTCACCGCCACCACCGTGCGAGTACCTGTGTTCTACGGCCACTCCGAGTCCGTGAACATCGAGACCAGGGAAAAACTTACCGCCGAAGACGTGCGCACCCTGCTGGCTGCAGCCCCGGGCGTGACCGTGGTGGATTATCCCGAAAAACTGGCCTACCCCATGGCTATCGACTCCGCGGGCGAAGATGACGTGTTCGTCGGCCGCATTCGCGAAGACAATACCATCGAAAACGGCCTGAACATGTGGATCGTTGCCGACAATATCCGCAAGGGCGCCGCCCTGAACACCGTGCAGATCGCCGAGACTCTCATCGAGCGCGACCTGCTGCGCGTGCCCTAGCAAGCCAAACAATTCATCCGGTCCGGGGGCGTGCCGCGTCCCCGGACCGTCACCCGCTGAGGAAACCGCCGTGAAGAAAATCGTGGACAGCCGGGAATACCTCGACCGCATGCTCGCCGCACCCCGTCCCGGAACGGAAAAGGTGCGCGCCTTCTATGAACAGCGCGTGGGCGTCATCTGCAAAGACCCCAAACTCATGCTCATGCCGTGGGATGACCACCTCGTCCACCGCGGCGACGGCGTGTTCGAGGCCATGAAGTGGGTGAACGGCAAACTCTACCAACTCGGCGCACACCTGGAGCGCATGAAGCGCTCCGCCAAGGCTATTCACCTGACCCCACCGTGCTCGTGGGACGAACTTTCCCAAACCATCCTCGATGTGGCCCGCGCCGCCGAGAGTGATAGCGGCATGATCCGCGTGTTGCTCGGCCGAGGGCCCGGCGGCTTCGGCATCGACCCGGCCGAATGCCCGGTTGCCAGCCTGTACGTGGCAGCCTTTGATTTTCAGCCCAAGCCGGACAGCTTCTACGAAAAAGGCTCCACCGCCTTCAAGACCTCTGTCCCGGCCAAACAGCCGTACCTCGCCGCCATCAAAAGCATCGACTACCTGCCGAACGTGCTCATGAAACGCGAGGCCGCCGAAAAGGGCTACGACTATCCCTTCTGCTTTGACGAACACGGCCTGCTCGCCGAAGGAGCCACCGAGAACGTCTGCATCGTGGACAAAAACGGCAAGGTGCATATCCCCGAATTCACCAATGCCCTTGCCGGAACCACCCTCATGCGCGTCGTGGACCTGATCAAGGACGAAATGGACATCATCTTCCGAGGCATCACCGAGCACGAAATTCTCGAAGCCAAGGAAGTAATCATCGTCGGCACCACCGGCGACGCCATCCCCGTGGTCCGCTTCAACGGCAAACCCATCCACGACGTTCGCCCCGGCCCCGTCGCCAAGCGCATCCGCGAACTGATTCGTCAGGACATCGAGGCAAACGGAATTCCCGTCAGCTAGTTTTCAGGGCATCGCCCGCCAAAAAGCCCCCGCCGGAATATTCCGGCGGGGGCTTTTTGGGTCTTCGAGGGAGCTCAAAGACCCGCCTGCGGCTTGTTAAACAGGCAACCTAACCGTGAAGGTACTGCCCCTGCCGAGGGTGGAACTCACTTCCATGGTTCCATTGTAGTGGTCCACGATCTCACGGCAGATGGCGAGACCGAGGCCGCTGCCTCTGCGGGTGCGGCGTAGGGTATCCCCCTGCTCCACTCGGTGGAATCGTTCGAAAATACGTTCTTTTTCGTCTTCGGGAACGCCGCGGCCGGTATCGCGCACCTGAATGACGAGTTGATCGTCTTCGGAGGATGCCTTGAGCTGGACTTGGCCCTTTTCAGTGAATTTGGCCGCGTTGCCGATGAGATTATTAAGCACCTGTTCCAGGCGCTTGGGGTCGGCGTTCATGGTCGGCAGCGATTCGGGGATGTCCCACGTGAACTCCACCTGCCCGTCTTCGGCAAAGAGCCGTTCGCCGCGGCGGGCGGCCACCATCAGCGTTTCTACGGGGTCAATGGCGGAATCGTCCCATTCAAGGCCGCCGGTTTCGAGCTTGGAGAGATCAAGGAAATCACCGACAAGCCGGGTAAGGTGGTTGCCCTCGTCTTCTATGATATCGAGATTCTTGAGAACGCGTTCGGTCAGGGTTCCGTGTTCGTCACAGACGGCTTCGTCCTTTCGCATGCTCAGGATGTCCTTGCGCAGCAGCTTGGTGAAGCCGATGACAGAGGTCAGCGGTGTGCGCAGGTCGTGCGAGACCGTGGTCAGCATGCTGGATTTCATCTTGTCGAGCTGCAGAAGTCTGGCATTGGCCTTTTCCAGCTCGCGGCTTTTGTCCACGAGGGAGGCTGTTCTGGCCTGAACGAGTGCTTCAAGCTCGTTGCTCGTCTTGGCAGCCTTCTGTTCCAGTTCGCGACGACGGGTGATATCCATGAGCATTATCAGGTCAGCGGGCTGGCCGTCCTGCATGACCGTCAGGGAGTGTATCTCCACCCATCCTTCGGAGCCGTCCTTTCTGAGGTGTCGGAAGGTGTAGTTCTCCACGGCGTTGCCTGCCGCACCCTGCTTGACGGCCATCTGTTCCGAAACGAGCCTGCGGTCATCGTCATGCACAAGGGCGAGGATGTCCTCACGATCGAAGGTGAGCATCTCTTTCGATTCGTATCCGAATATTTCGGCAAAGGCATGGTTCACATACTGAAAACGGTTGTCCTGAAGCACGGCAATGCCCAGAGGAGCCTGATCTGTATATATCCGAAAGCGTTCTTCGCTTTCATTCAGATCCTGCCTGGTCTGAAGACGATTGATGGCGTCGCTCAGACGCCTGACCATCTCCTTGAAGAGACTCATTTCGGCCGGTTTCCATATTTTGTCGTGGCTGCACTGATGCAGTCCCACGGCCCACAGATGCCCGTCCGAGGAGCGGAAACACATGACCAGCATACTCCGCACGGAGAAATTTCGCTTGAGCAGCTTGGGGACATCCCATTCCGTGGTAGGATCGGCCGCGAGAGGGCCATCTATGTCCATGAGCTTTTTCTGCATGGCGCTCATGGTGTTGTCCATCACCAGCTTGCGATCAAGCGCCTTGAGGCCGGGAAATTCCATGCTCGTGCGTTCGGCCACGCTTTCCCATTCCACGAGGCTGTCTCCGGCCTGAGCCAGCAGCCATGCGCGGTCTACTCCGAAATACCGTCGCATGTCTTCCATGGCGGAATCCATGACTTTCTCTATGGAACTGGCGGAATGAAGGCTTCGATCCAGCTCTTCCAGTCCCTTGTCGAGCCACTTGCGCTGATTATTGTCCTTTTCCGCCCTTTTCCGGTCCATTATGTCCACCAGCACGGAATCGATTCGGGTCCCGGACTCCATCTCGAACAGCCTGCCCCGCTCCTGCACCCAGCGAACAACACCGTCAGCATGCATTATCCGGTATTCCGCCACGAACTCTCTGGCTTCGGCAGCCGCCTCCTGTATGCGGGCGGCGACTCGATGACGGTCATCAGGCAGTATTATGGAAACGAAATCCCTGCCATTTTTGAGAAATGACTCAGGAGCGTAACCCGCCAGCTTCTGAATGTGTTCGCTCACATAATCCACTGGGCGGCGCTCGTCATATGCCGTGCGCAATATGGCGGCTGGGAGGTTGTCGCTGACGGAATGAAAACCGTGCGCCAACGATTCGGAGCTCGCGAGCTCCTGGCTTTTTCCGGTTCTTGAATAGAAAAGCAACAGCACCAGACAGCATACGAGCAGCAAGAGAAGCATCATGCTGAAGGCCATCGGCCGTCCCGGCAACAGCACCCAAGCAAGCACCGCGAGGAACGCGCACGCTACCGCCGGAAGAAGCCATCGCATCGCTGTATTCATGTCTTCTCACTCCTCTTCGATTCCAGTGCATCATTCATAACAATCTCCAAGGGAAAAGGCTACCTGGAGACTGTTTCATTTTACGATATCAATACATGGACGGACAACCGGCAATCGTGCTACGGGTGAATAGGGACATAGTCCATATGCCAATTCAACTTCATTGGGGAGTCCTGCCGTGAATGATTCCGCTTCGCTAAACGATCACAACATTCTCATGAATCGCGCCCCAGTATTCGATCGGGAAAGCAACATTCAGGGCTATGAGCTGAGTCTGCATGAAGATGACTCCACGCCTACGGGCGCTGCGGAACAACTCTCCGAATTGCTTCGGACATTCGAAGAAGAGCTTTCACAGGACAAGCAGATTCTGCTGGGTATAGACGGGCGACTGGGCGCCATGGCGCTTTCGAACGCAACCGAGCGTCATGTCATCGCGCTTCGTCCGGACGCCTCAACCGAAGAACTGGCAGCGGCCAAAAGATTGCGCGACAGCGGGGCGAAGATCATGGTGCATTACCGGCCGGGATTTCACGAGGCCGACTCCCTGCTTGCAGATGCGGACATCATTCGCCTGTCCATCCGCAACCGCAGCCCCAGAGAGGTCATGGCAGCACAAAAGAATCTCAAGGATGTTCCGGGGATGAGGATGGCTGCGGATATAGACTCATGGGAAGCGTTCGAGGGCACCCGGGCGCTGGGTTTTCAATGGTTCCACGGGCCGTTTTTCACGCGCCCCTACTTCAGCCCCGGCGAACCGGTCAAAACCGGTGCAGTTGCCAAGCTGCAGGTCCTGCGCGAACTCAACATGCCGGACTGCGACCTGATACGGCTTTCCGAAGCCATCTCAACGGATGTGGGCCTGAGCTACAGGCTGTTGTCCTACATCAACTCGGCCGCCTTCAGCCTGCCGAACAAGATCAAGTCAATACAACAGGCCGTTGCACTGCTGGGGCTTGAGGAAACCAAAAAATGGGCCATGGTCGTTTTGATGTCCGGACTGGACGAGAGCGACAAGGGAAGCGAACTCGCCTTCATGGCCCTGCAGCACGCGCGTTTCCTTGAAGACATGGCGTCACTGGAGTCGGTTCCGCACTCTCCCGGAACCATGTTCCTGCTGGGACTTTTTTCGAGACTTGACGCCCTTCTCTCGCACCCCATGCCACAACTGCTGGAGAGGCTTCCGCTGGATGACGAGATAAAACTCGCCCTGTGCGGACGCGAATCGCCTCTGCGCAGCTGGCTGCGGATGCTGGACGCGGTTCAAAGGGAAGACTGGAAAAAGGCCAACGAAATTCTCTGCGGATACGGGGCATGTCTGCCGCAGGCCGCGGCAAGCTATCTACGAGCCTCCACGTGGGCGAATCGCCAATGCTCGGCCATGTCCTGCGCACACGCCCCTGAAGAGGAAAGCGACACGACTCACTGACGCAGCTGCGCCAGACGGAAGATTCCCATCATCTCGAAGACAGCCCGAAAGTTTTCGGAAAGCCCCGAAATATAGATGTGCCTGCCGTCCTCAACGCATTTGGACATTCGCCCCGCCAGCGAGGAAAGCCCTGCCCCGTTGATGGAGGTGTTTTCATCGAAGCTCAGCAGGATATCCCCGTTCGTCGAGCAGGCCTCGTCGAAGGCGCGGTTGAGAACCGGCCCGCTCAGGGCGGTGACGTTGCCGCGCACACGGATATGCGTCTGATGATCCTCGGGTTCCACCGACACCAGACTTTCTTCGTTGCGCGACAGGGCAATGCGCTCTTCCGCCCGTTTCAGCGCCTGCACGAGGGCCTCGCGCTGCACCGGTTTGTTGATGAAGTCCGTGGCGTCGAGGTTCAGGGCCTCCATGGCCAGATCCATATCGCCATGCCCGGTGATGACGATCACCTCCGCCAGCGGCGAAAGCTCTTTCACCCGGCGCAGCACTTCAATGCCGTCCATGACGGGCATCTTGATGTCCGTCAACACGATGTCCGGCCGTTCGCGGTCGAACATCTCGACGCCCTGCTGTCCGTCCGATGCAGCAAGCGTCTCGTAACCCATGGCGCCAAGCAATAGCTTGAACATGTTCAGCGTGGGTTTTTCGTCATCTATGACCAGTATTCTGCGGCTCATTGCTTTCGTCCCCTCTCAGGCGCGGCCGGAAGATCGAGGGTGAATCTCGTGCCCACCCCGGCCTCGCTCTCAATGTCCATGGTTCCGCCGTAATCTTTTACTATACCGTAGGAAATGGCAAGTCCAAGCCCCATCCCCTGCCCCGTTTCCTTGGTGGTAAAGAACGGTTCGAAAACCTTATCGCGAACGTCCTCGGGTATACCGCCTCCGGTATCTGTCACGGATATCAGCACCCTGCCGTCTTCCTGCCGGGTCTCTATGCCGATGCGCCGCTGATAATCGTCGGTGCTCTCATTGATGGCATCGCGCGCGTTGGTGACCAGATTGAACAGCACCTGCTGCAACCTGTTGCTGTGCCCCAGCACTTCCAGCCCGTTCTCGGCCATGGACAGATCGAAACGGATATTGTCCAGCTCGAACTGCCTCTTAAGGATGGACAGCACGTCGTTGACCACCGCATTCATGGACACCCTTTCGCGCACGAGGTCCGACTTTCTGCCGAAAGAACGCAGCGTATTGATGATCTCGGAGGCCCGGTCCACCTGCGTGCTCATCTCGCGCACCACATCGCGGTACTGATCCGGCCCGACCGGCACCTCGCTTTCGTCCATCATAATGAGATATTCGCTGCCCATCTTGATGGCATTGAGCGGCTGATTCAACTCATGGGCGATGCCAGCGGACATTTCGCCGAGGGACTTCATCTTGCCCGCCTGAATAAGCTGAGCATCCTTTTCGATCATTTCGGTTATGTCCGTGGCAGAAACAACCACCGCCCTGCGCCCCTTATACGAAATGGAACAGGCGTGCACGTTCACATAGAAAGGCTCGCCGCCCGACTTGTAATGCAACACCTTGGGACGATAGAGGCATTCACTTCCCGGATTATTGGATTCGAGACTGCCCGGCACGTACTCCGGCCAGAGCGTCTTGAATTCCATCCCCACCACTTCCTGACGGGAGTACCCGTACAACTCCTCCACCCTCGGATTCGCATCCAGAATCCGGCCCGTGTCGCAGTCGAGCACGAACACCGGGTCCGGGCCTGAATCGAACAGGGAACGGTATTTTTCCTCGGACTCCCGAAGCCGGCGACGGTAGAGCTTGATGCTCCAGACCATGTTGCGAAACGAGTTCCCCAGTTGCAGGACCTCGTCCCCTTCGCGCGTGCCGTAGAAAAGACAGCTGCCGCAGTTCTTGTAGACTTCCGTCTTTTCCAAATCCGCCTGCTCGCGCGCGGAAAGGTCGAAATGCCAGCACGGAAGGTTCGAGTCACGATACGCCGGACACTCATCGGGATTCCAGTCCTTCCCGGCGCTTTGCAGCAAGGGTACGTCAAAGTTGCCGCGGCTCACGTCGTCGGCAATCCGCGTCAGGTTACTGATGGGTCTGGTGATGTAGTGTGAGAGTCGATTGGAAAGATAAACCGCGATGAGCACGATGCCGGAGATGAATCCCAGAAAGGCCACGCGCAATTTGGATACGAGGTTGTCGATGTGACTCTTGCTCAGCCCCACGTGCACGGTGCCGATGCGGTACAACCCCTCGTTGATGGGCACCGCGATGTCGATCACCGGGGTCTCGCCGAAATTGATGAGTTTGACGCTACGGATGGCTCCGTCCGGAACGGAGTTGTCCTTGAAGCCTTCCGGCACGGGCCGCGTCAGGGTGTGGGCGACGATTTCGTTGTTCTGATCTTCGATGAAGATATAGGAAACAAGCCGCCTGCGCTCATGCAGCCGCACCTCGTCGAAAATCAGCGCCAGCAACCTCGGATGATCGTGATCGAGAATGAAGCCGCCGCCGCGCTCGGCAATGGAGTGCGCGATGGCGCTGCCGCGCATCTCCAACTCGCTGGTGAGCGAGGAAACGAGAATCCAGCGGGCGATGAACGCGATGGCCACGCTGATGAACATCACGCCGGCCAGCATGGACAGCACCAGTTTGTTCTTGAGGCTCATGGCCTCGAAGCGCTGTCTCGCCCTCCTGAAAAAATCCATCATCTCGGCACCCCGAACGTATGGCAGGCCCGGAGCTTGTCCCAGGAATTGAACGGAATGAACCGCCCGTCCTGCAGGCGCGTGAAAAAGACCCGGTCCATGCCCTGATGATCCTTCGGGCCGAACGAAATCCGCGTGGATTCCCCGATGCGCAGGTCGCGTATGGATTCAATGGCGTCGATAAAGCCCTCACGCGTCAGGTCTCTTCCGGCACGGCGCAGCCCCTCCACGAGCACCCGGGCGTTAAGATACCCTTCAAGTCCCACAAAGCTTGGCGGTTCGCCCGGATAATAACGGTTCAAAAGCGCAATGTAATCCAACGCGGCCTCGGCAGGCCGATGCTGGCTGTCTCCAAACGGAGTCGGCACCACCTGAGACATGACAACGGGAGCCTCGGGGTCACGTCCCAGCCTGCGAGCGAGCTCTTCCGCACCGACGAAGGACACCGTGTAATACAACGGATGATAATCGTCCCGAGCGGCCTTCATGATGAACTCTGCACACGCGCCGTAAGTACCTATCATGACCACGGCCTGAGCCCCGGAGCCCTTGATTCGATTGAGCCCCTCTTCCACGTTCAGGGTGCCGCGAATGTACGAGCCGCGGGCCACCGGTTCGAGTCCGAACCGCTTCAGGGCCAGTTCGGTGCCCACCAGCCCGTCAAAGCCGTAGGCGTCGAACTGATAAAAGACGGCGATTTTTCGCAGCCCCATGTCCTGAACCATATGCCGGACTGCGGCCTCGGTCTCCTGATAATAGGATGCACGGATGTTAATGACGTATCGATTGAACGGCGTTCGCAGGGCATTGGCGCCGGTGAAAACGCCGAGCAGCGGCACCTTGGCCTCCTCGACCATGGGCAGCACCCTTACGGTGGTCGGGGTCCCCACGTAGCTGAAGAGGGCGAAGACCTTGTCTTCGATGAGCAGTTTCTGGGTATTGGCGAGGCATTTCGGCGGGTCATAGGCATCATCCAGAGCCAGAATCCGGATTTTTCTTCCGTGCACGCCGCCGCTTTCATTGACATGACGAAGATAACTCATCGCCCCACGCAGGGTCTGGGTTCCCAGATATCCCGCATGTCCGGTCAGCGCGAGCGAAGACCCAAGCAGGATCTCGCCATCGGATACTCCCGGAACCTCGGCTCGCGTCCCGCCTTCCCCCTGCGAGGGCGAGCACGCGGCCAGCGCCAAAACGAGTAGGGACAACAGCAACCGGACCATGACACCCCTCATTTCACCAACTTATGAAAATAATGCCGACAGTACTTTTCTTAAACGGAAAATACAAGACCATACCGAAATGGCCAGTATAGCCACATTCCACCCAGTTTTTGACTTGACTCCCCACCACACTATCGATTATTTTCTCCCTCCTTCGCCAGAGTAGCTCAGTTGGTAGAGCAACTGATTCGTAATCAGTAGGTCGTCAGTTCGATTCTGATCTCTGGCTCCAATGAAATTAAGCACTTACGACAAGTCGTAAGTGCTTTTTTTGTGCTCTGGTATACAGGCTGGTATACATTTTGGGACAGGGGGAGCCCCTGGGGTAGCCGGGGTGTATACCCTCCGCTCAAAGAACGAAGCTTAACATATGGGCTTGATTTGAACGGATAATCGTTAACTCTTGACTGGATTTACAAAGCACGCTTAAAGTTTTCGATCTGATCTAGGATGACCATTAAGGTATAGCCGCAATTAGGATTTCAAATGACAGAACAGCAGCTTGAGCAGAGTTTAATCAACACTCTAACTGACCTAAAATACATTTATCGTGACGACATTCGCGACCGCACTGCCTTGGAAAACAACTTTCGTCAGAAATTCCAAGAGCTAAATCGCGTCCAGCTCACTGATGGCGAATTTAAACGCCTCCTTGATGAGATCACCACCCCCGACGTTTTCACCGCTGCAACTCTGCTGCGTGAGATCAATGGTTTCACCCGTGACGATGGCACTCCGCTCAACTACACCCTTGTCAACATTAAGGACTGGTGTAAAAACACTTTTGAGGTCGTCAACCAACTCCGCATCAACACGGATAACAGCTTCCAGCGCTATGATGTGATGCTGCTGATCAACGGCATTCCCGCCGTTCAAATAGAGCTCAAAACCCTCGGCATCAGCCCCCGCCGAGCAATGCAGCAGATAGTCGACTACAAAAAAGACCCGGGCAACGGCTACACCAAAACTTTGCTTTGCTTCGTTCAGCTTTTCATCGTGTCCAACCAGACCGAGACCTATTACTTCGCCAACAACAACGACCGCCATTTTGCCTTCGACGCCAATGAAAACTTCCTACCCATTTATCAGCACGCCGCCGAAGACAACACTAAAATCACTCACATCGACGATTTCGCTGAGTCTTTCTTACCTAAATGCATCCTCGCCACAACGATCAGCCGCTACATGGTACTCGTTGCCTCCGAGCAGAAAATGCTCATGATGCGCCCCTACCAGATATACGCTGTCGAGGCCATTGACCAATGTATCCGGGAAAACCGTGGCAACGGCTACGTCTGGCACACCACTGGATCGGGCAAAACTCTTACTTCCTTCAAGGCTTCCACGCTCCTCAAGCTCAATCCCGATATCCATAAGTGTCTTTTCGTTGTTGACCGCAAGGACCTTGACCGCCAGACCCGCGAAGAGTTTAACCGCTTCCAGGAGGGTTGCGTCGAGGAAAACACAAACACCGCCGCGCTTGTCCGTCGCCTTGCCTCCGAGGACTACTCGGACAAGGTCATCGTCACCACCATCCAGAAACTCGGTCTCGCCCTCGACGAAACCAGTAAATACAACAAGCCCGACAAAAAGAACGGCAGGCCCACTTTCAAAGAACATCTTGAGCCGCTCAAAGACAAACGCATGGTCTTCATTTTTGACGAGTGCCACCGCTCCCAGTTCGGGCAAACTCACCAGACCATCAAGAACTTTTTCCCCAATGCACAACTCTTCGGTTTCACCGGTACGCCGATATTCCCTGAAAATGCCACGACCCGACAAATCGAAGGTGATGTCCAGACGCTCCGCACCACTCAGGACCTTTTTCAGAGCGAACTCCACGCGTACACCATCACACACGCTATCGAAGACGAAAACGTCCTACGCTTCCACGTTGACTACTTTAAGCCCGACGGTGAAAACTTGCCCAAGCCTGGCGCTCCGCTCGCCAAACGAGCCATTGTCGAGGCAATTCTCGACAAGCACGACGCCGCCACCGGCGAACGCTGCTTTAACGCACTCTTCGCCACAGCCTCGATCAATGACGCCATCGAATATTATGAGCTTTTCAAGAAGATTCAGGCCGAGCGTCAGGCAGGAGAACCTGATTTCGTCCCCCTCAAGGTTACCGCCGTCTTCTCCCCTCCCGCAGAGGGCAACCCTGACGTCAGGCAGCTTCAGGAAGATCTGCCTCAGGAGCTCGAAGACAACCAGCAAGAACCGGAGAAGAAAAAGGAAGCCCTCAAGAGAATTATTGCCGACTACAACACGAACTACGGAACGAACCATTCCATAGGCGAATTTGACGCTTACTATCAGGACGTCCAAAAACGCGTAAAAGACCAGCAATACCCAAACCGCGACCTCCCGCGAAAAGGCGCGGAAAAAATCGACATAACCATCGTCGTCGATATGCTTCTGACCGGCTTCGATGCGAAATACCTCAACACCCTCTATGTTGACAAAAAACTCAAGCACCATGGCCTTATCCAAGCCTTCTCTCGCACCAACCGCGTCCTCAATGCTGCGAAGCCTTACGGTCATATCCTCGATTTTCGCGGACAGCAGGACAATGTAGATGAGGCCATCAGCTTGTTTTCCGGCGCAAAAGGTGAACAGGCCAAGGAAATCTGGCTCGTGGACAAGGCTCCTGTTGTCATCGAACAACTCAAGACCGCCCGTCAGAGGCTGGACAAATTCCTCAAGTCCGAGGGCCTTGATCCACGCCCCGAAGCCGTCCCCAACCTTAAGGGCGACGACGCCCGTGCCGCCTTCGTCAAACAGTTCAAGGAGGTCCAGCGCCTCACTACCCAGCTGGACCAGTACACTGACCTCACCGACGAACAACGGCAGGAGATCGAGCAGACGCTTCCCAAGGACGAAGCCCGTGCTTTTCGTGGCGTCTACCTGGAAACGGCCAAACGCCTCAAAGCCAAACAGGATAAGACCGGTAGCGGCGAGACCGCAGGGGACAATGACAAGGCAACGCAGGATGTGGTTGACCAGCTCGATTTTGAATTCGTGTTATTTGCTTCGGCCGACATCGACTACGACTACATCATGAATCTTATTTCTCGCTTCAGCGGGCAAACGGCTGTCCAGCAGGAGATGGGACGTGATCAACTCATCCGACTCATTCGGTCCGATGCCAAGTTCATTGATGAGCTCGACGAAATTACCGAATATGTGCGAACGCTCGAAACCGGACAGGCGCTGACTGAAGAAGAGGTCCGAAACGGCTACCAACGTTTCAAGGACAAACACCACGCCGCAGAACTCGCCTCCATCGCTGACAAGCACGGCCTGACGAATGAGGCTTTGCAAACCTTTGTCGATACCATCCTCGACCGCATGATTTTCGACGGCGACTTGCTCACCGATCTCATGGAGCCGCTCGACCTTGGCTGGAAGGAACGCCGGGAGAAGGAACTGGCGCTGATGGACGATCTGGTTCCGCTCCTGAAAAAACGCGCCGATGGTCGAAGCATCTCTGGGCTAAACGCATATGAACAATAAGACTGATACAATGAAGAATGACAGCACACGCACATTGACGCCGAAACTGCGGTTCCCAGAGTTTCGAAACGATCCGGAGTGGACGGAGGTTCCGTTGGAGCAGATTGCTGACCGAGCCACAACAAAAAACCATGATGGAAGCATTGCCCGCGTTCTGACCAACTCTGCGGAACATGGTGTCGTTGATCAGAGAGACTACTTCGACAAAGACATCGCTAAGGCTGGTAATACTGGCGGATACTACATTGTTGACCTTGACGATTTTGTCTACAATCCACGAACATCCAGCCTTGCCCCTGTCGGCCCTATTTCAAAAAACGATCTCGGCAAAGGGGTCATGTCACCTTTATACACCGTCTTTCGATTTAAAGATGAAAACACGGACTTCTATCAATGCTACTTCAAGAGCGCATCATGGCACTCTTACCTGAGACGAGTGTCGAGCATGGGGGCCCGACACGATCGAATGAACATTTCGAGCGGTGACTTCATGGCAATGCCAGTCCCAAGACCGCAAGCAAAAGAACAACAAAAAATCTCCGATTGCCTGAACTCACTGGACGAGCTGATCACCGTTGAGGATCGCAAACTAAAGGCCCTGCGTAATCACAAACGGGGTCTCATGCAGCAACTCTTCCCTCAGCCTGGTCAGAGCCAACCGCGACTGCGGTTTCCGGAGTTTCGGGATAAAGGGGAGTGGGAGAGGTTGCCATTTGCTCGAGTCATCAAAATTGCATCCGGGCAAGTTGATCCCACAAAATCGCCATATTGCAATTGGGCACACATTGGCGGTGAAAACATCCAGAGCCACACCGGTATTATTGAAAACATAAAGACAGCAAAAGAACTCCAGCTCATAAGCGGTAAGTATGTCTTTGATGAAAAAGACGTTCTCTATTCAAAGATTCGTCCCGCTTTGAACAAGATTGCCACCCCCAACTTTAAAGGTCTTTGCAGCGCTGACATTTACCCGATCCGCCCGTCTAGCCGTAAACTGCGCCGGGACTTCTTGGGTTATCTACTCCTATCTGACACCTTTTTGGAGCATGCAATTATGCACTCCGACCGAGGCAAAATCCCCAAAATCAATCGCGAGACTCTGCTGGCGTTTAAGTCCTCACTCCCATCCCCTAGCGAGCAGAAAAAAATCGTCAATGTTTTCAAAGCAATTGACAGCCAGATAACTACACAGACGGAAAATATTAAAACCCTCAAGCAGCACAAGCGCGGCCTGTTACAGCAACTCTTTCCCACACCGGAGGAGAGTGAAGCATGAGCGGAATACGTTCTTACAACAATTTAAGAAACATAGTACGACGACTGCGCGACGATCTCAACCAACGTGAGATCGTAACCAAAAAGAAGATCGTAAAACATCCAGCAACGATCCTTCTTCTTTATGCTTACAATCGTACCGGAAAGACGAGACTTTCCATGGAGTTCAAGGATGAAGGCAAGCATAGATCCAGAAGAAATCCTGAGAGCAAAGCGGATACCCTTTACTTCAACGCGTTCACTGAGGACCTGTTTACCTGGGAAAACGACCTGGAAGGCGACAGTGTGCGCTATCTCCAGATCAACCAGGCGTCAGAATTCTTAAAAGCCCTCACCGAACTTGCTTTGGACGAAACCATTGCAAGTTACCTCGGTCGTTATGCCGACTTTGAATTCGATATCGACTATGATGAATGGATAATTACTTTCCGAAAGGATAAAGAGGAGAATATCAAGATATCACGTGGCGAACAAAATATCTTCATCTGGTGCATTTTCATGGCTATCTGCGAGCGCATGCTCGACGGTCACGACTCGTATCAATGGGTGAAATATCTTTACATCGACGATCCCATTTCCTCCCTTGATGACAACAACGCCATTTCGATGGCCTGCGATCTCGCCAAGCTTTTACGCCGCGCAGCCAGCCGCAAGGACAATAACGGCGAGCCCGCGCCCATCAAAATTATTTTTTCTTCTCACCATGCTCTCTTCTTCAACGTGATGTGCAATGAAATTGGCAGGCCAAAAGAGGGGGAGCCTAGAGTCACACACAGGCGCTACTTCCTCCACCGCCCGAATGGAGATGGAGTCTATACCCTTAGAGCGACCGACGACACTCCGTTTTTCCATCACGTCGCGACTCTCGCCGAACTCCAGCAAGCAGCAGATCCCGTTAACGGAAAGCTCTACACCTTTCATTTCAACGCTCTACGTAGCATTATGGAAAAGACGGCCTGTTTCTTCGGGCATTCAGGCATTTCCTTCTGTCTCAAAGCTCTCGACAAAGAGGAGGATATGGCTCTCTACAACCGGGCGCTTAATCTCCTTAGCCACGGTAAATATGCCATCTATGAGCCAACCGAAATGGTTGAGGATAACAAGGACCTTTTTCGCCGTATTCTCAACGATTTCGTTACTGAATTTCAATTCAACCTGCCTGTTATATAAATTAACTTCTACCGAAACAACACGCGCAAAGGCAACTATATCATGACTGAAAGCAACCAGATACAACTTGGCAAAACTCTCTGGAACATCGCAGACCGACTGCGAGGCGCGATGAACGCGGACGATTTCCGTGATTACATGCTCGCCTTTCTCTTCCTGCGCTATCTCTCTGACAATTACGAGAAAGCGGCAAAGAAAGAATTGGGGCGTGACTACCCGGATCCGAACGCCGTTGGCAACGGTGGCCGCACTCCTCTGTCGGTATGGTACGACGATAATCCCGGCTACATCGACGCATTTGAAAAACAGATGCGCCGCAAGACCCATTACGTCATAAAGCCAAAGCATTTGTGGACAAACATTGCCCACTTGGCTCGGACACAGGACGCGGACCTGCTGAACACCCTTCAAGAAGGTTTCAAGTACATCGAGAACGAGTCGTTCGATAGCACTTTCTCAGGACTGTTCTCGGAGATTAACCTCAGCTCGGAAAAACTGGGCAAATCTTACTCGGATCGCAACGAAAAGCTCTGCAAGATCGTCAAGGAGATTGGCGAAGGGTTGGCCGAGTTTTCCACAGATTCCGACACAATGGGTGATGCCTATGAATACCTGATCGGCCAATTTGCCGCCGGGTCCGGGAAGAAAGCTGGAGAATTCTATACGCCTCAGCGCATCAGCGACATCCTGTCCGCCATCGTCACACTCGACGGGCAAGACCCCGAAACCGGTCCCCGAAAAAAACTGTCAAGCGTAATGGACTTTGCATGCGGCTCCGGATCGTTGTTGCTGAATGTTCGCCAACGCATGCTCAATGCGGGAGGCAGCGTCGGGAAAATTTATGGGCAGGAGAAGAATATCACAACCTACAACCTCTGTCGCATGAACATGCTGTTGCACGGGGTGAAGGATTCTGAGTTCGAAATTTACCACGGTGATGCGCTGACCAACGATTGGGACATGCTCCGTGAACAAAACCCCGCAAAGAAGCCGACCTTCGACGCGGTCGTCGCCAATCCGCCCTTCAGCTATCGCTGGGACCCAACCGAGGCTCTTGGCGAAGATATGCGCTTCAAAAATCACGGACTGGCCCCCAAAAGCGCAGCGGACTTCAGCTTTTTGCTACACGGGTTTCATTACCTTAAAAATGACGGCGTAATGGCGATTATCCTCCCCCACGGAGTCCTGTTCCGTGGCGGCAAAGAAGCTGCAATACGCAGAAAACTGCTCGAAGACGGACACATCGACACGGTAATCGGACTACCGGCGAACCTGTTCTACTCCACGGGCATACCCGTGTGCATTCTCGTGCTCAAGAAATGCAAGAAAAGCGATGACGTTTTGATCATCAATGCCTCCGAGGACTTTGAAAAAGGCAAGCGACAAAACTTCATGAACGCCGATCAAATCGCCAAGATCATTGATACCTACCAGCATCGCAAGGAAGAGAAGCGGTATTCTAAGCGGGTCGGAATGGAGAAGATCGAAGAAAATGACTACAACCTCAACATCTCGCGCTATGTCAGTACAGCCAAGCCAGAACCAGAGATCGACTTGAAAGCGACCCATGCCCAACTGGTTAAGGCTGAGAAGGATATCAAGACGGCCAAGGAGAAACACAACGCATTCCTCAAAGAACTGGGACTGCCGCCGTTACCATAAATGACCGGAGCAACTCATGTCGATTCCGTATTCCATACGAATGTTCCTTCCCGATGGTGATCCTGATGGCCTGCGTTTGATCGAGAAGTCTAACTGGACAGGCATGGGGGTGGTATTTTCTCGTTCCGGCTACAAAGAAGCCCTTACGCGAGAAGAGTTCCAGCGCACCGGCGTATATGTGCTCGTCGGGACTTCAGAAGAAAGCAGTTTGCCGACCATCTACATCGGCGAAGGCGATCCGGTACGGCCTCGGCTGGACAGCCATTACGCCAAAAAGGATTTCTGGAACTGGGGGGTGTTCTTCGTCACGAGCAACCAGAGCCTCAACAAAGCGCACGTTAAATACATGGAGAGCCGTCTAATCCAGCTGGCAAAGGATGCCAAGCAGTGCAACCTGGACAACTCCAACGACTCAGGCAGGCCTACTCTCTCTGAAGCAGACGTCGCTGACATGGAAAGCTTTATTCACGACATGCTTAAGGTCTTCCCACTCGTCGGCCTCTCTGTCTTCGAAAAGCCGAACCAGACCCAAAGTCAAAGAGAGATGCTTTTCATCAAGGCGAAGGGGATCAAGGCTAAAGGCTACGAAACCAGCAGAGGCTTTGTCGTCGTTGAAGGCTCCGAGGCTGTGACGGCTGAAGTGCCATCTATCCACCAATATCTCACCAATCTGCGGAATGATCTGGTCCAAAAAGGCGTACTTCAAGAGCAGAACGGGCATTACGTTTTCGCAGAAGATTATGCGTTTTCATCACCAAGCACCGCTGCCGGGGTTGTCTTAGGAAGGAGCTCGAACGGCAGAACATGCTGGAAAAACGCCAAAGGCAAAGACTTAAAGGCTATTCAGGCTGCAAATACGATGGATGCATGATATTTGACAGCGTACTGTAAAACCCGGTCCCTCATCCTTTCCAGCAGCACATGCATGAAGCGGTTCCAACAACTCTTTGTTCTCGTAAAGGATGCCATTTCTGCAGGCCGAACCTGCTAGCCATTCGTTCTATCGAACTGTTCATCCATGACCTCTCTGAACTCACGCACCCGCCACCCTTCCTCGACGCAGACCACGAACGGCCCCACCCTGAGCTCGGTCAGCTCGGCCAGCGAGAAGTATCCCCACTCCGAGTTCATTATGTCGCCGTTCAGGACCGCGTATCCGAAGAACGTGTCCTTGCCGTCGAACTCGGCGGCGTACCAGTGAGAGTCGCCGAGGAAGAAGTGCGCCCAGATCAGCTTCTCGTAGGCGGGCGTGTCCTCGGTTTCGTGGAGCCGGGGCATTCTGGGGACCCGGCTATTAGCCTTATTCGTCATATATAATGTTCCTGCTGTGCCGCCTGGACGCGGCTGCTTCGCGAGTTGGTGAATCATGCCGGGCGACGATTAGACACGCCCAGGCCCGGCCCTAGGAAACGAGAAGGCCCGCCGTGATCACGGCGGGCCTCCCAATCTAAGCATCCTTTGCGGCGTCCTTGGCTTTGCCCTTGGTGGGCTTATCCTTGTCATCGGGCTCCTTTCCCGTCCGCGTCCAGAGCTTCATCTCCTTCATCCGATCGGCCCTCGCCTTGGCCGTCTCCCGGCACGAAAGCGGAGCCCGTTTCCTATAGCCCCACTTGGCGCGGTACTCGTCCGGCGTCAGCCCGTGCGACTCCAGGTGCTTTTTCGAAAGGGTCTTGAAGGTCCGACCACACTCCAGGCACACGATCGACTTGTTCCTGATCGCCCGCTTTGGATCGCAAGGCGGCTCCTGCTTGGGCGGATCGGCCTCACCTTGGGCGATCTTCTGGAGCCCATCGCTCAGGCTCTTGACCATCTCGCAAGCCTCGTCGGCGGTCATCTGCCTGACACCAGCCTGCGCCTCCACGATCTTGAGGGCATTGTCCATGTGACTCATGCTCATCTCCCTGTTTTATCTTGAGATTCAGGGAGACGTCATTATCTCGCCCTGTGGGTTTCGTACATACCGAAATCCACGAGAAAACCCTCAGCTGCTCAGGTTTCTCCCGAGTGTTTAAACAGTTTCAGAATCAGAAATCACAGGCGAGATTTTAGCCCGGAATGCTCATAAAGATGAGAGAAACCTAAAAGTCTAGACTTTATTATTCAAGCAAGTCTCTATTTTAATTACACTTTAAAAAAAAGATGCAACTATTTTCCTGAAGTTAAGTTCACGTAGCTGCCGGGCTCAGGCATAATGGGGAAATCTTTCAGTCGACGGAAGAATGTCAGAGGATCTAACCAAACTAAAACTAAAATAAAACTAAAGGATTTAAAAAAATGAAAAGCCATAACGGACTGACGTACAGGAAGGAAGATATCTCTAGCAAGAACAAACCGCTTTTACCGACTTTACCAACTTCCAGATTAGCCGAGGAGAACGCTTCTCTTGTCGCTACTACGATTTCGTCCGGACCTGGTAATCTGGGTCCGGTCAGTGATGAAGCTATCGAGTTCGTGCAAAACGTCATCGACGATGGCCTCACCCACCCTAACGACATCATAAAGCTTGTGCAGATGAACCACGAATTTTTCGTCGCACGCCACAACGGAAAGGTCAGCGTACTCCAGGAAACCACGAACGAAAACGGACAGACAGAAATCGTTGCGCTGACGGACCGCGAGTTGATGCTGCTCAAGTCTCACGAGACAATCAGGCAGATCAAGAGTTATGACAAAAATCACCAGCCTCAGTACAAAAATGTTAGAATTGCCGATGCATGGCTAACCTGGAAGTTCAGACGGACGTACGAAGCAACGGTATTCCGTCCCGGCGGCTTAAACGAGGATGACGCCAAGCGTTTCTATAACTTGTTTCAAGGCTTTGAGGTAACCCCGGCAGCAGGGCAGTTCCCTAGGATTGAGTACCACCTTAAGGAAGTCTGGTGTAGGGGAAATTGGAGACATTACAGGTTCCTGACGAACTGGTGGGCACATCTACTCCAGTACCCCAATGAAAAGGCTAAGGTCGCTCTCGTGATCAAGGGCGGCAAGGGCGCGGGCAAGTCCACGATTTTTGAAGGCATATTCGAACGCATCTTGGGGGCCGCATATTGCAAGGTCGATAGGCCTGAGCAGGTCACTGGCAAATTCAACGCTCACCAGCGAGGTAAGCTCCTCCTGGTTCTCGAAGAGGCTGTCTGGGCCGGAGACAAAGCCGCAGAAGGGGCACTCAAGAGCATGATCACCGACAGGAAGACCATGATCGAACCCAAATGCGTGGACGCCTACCAAGAAGACTCTTACTTCCGTCTGGCGTTCGTCTCCAACGAGCGTAGGGCTGTCCCCGCCACCGCAGACGAAAGGCGATATTTCGCGCTGTCCGTTTCCAGTGACAAGGCCATGAACATTGACTACTTCCGCGCCCTGTGGGAGGAGATCGAAAACGGCGGCGTAGAAGCCTTCATGCACCATCTGATCAACTGGAAAGTGGACAGAACAGAGCTGTTCAACCCGCCCCTGACTGAAGCCCTGTTCGAGGACATCTACGAATCATTCAGCGCATTCGAAAAATGGGTGTACGAGTTGCTCCACGACGAAGACGCCATCGACTGGGGAAAACCCGTTCGGACCAAGGACCTCTTCGACCACTACAAGGCGTGGTACGAGGAAGCCCGGGGGCTTGGCAGCTACCTCAAGGGAGGGCAGATCACCAGCCAAGGTAAGATGAAGTCAATGGCCGAAGCGTTCTTCTCTGCCCCTCACAGGAAAATCGGCGGGCAGTCACACCTGGAGATGCCGACTATGAAGAATGCTCGCAAGATTTTTGAATCCAAGGTCAAGGCCGTGGTCATGTGGCGTGACGAAATGAGCAATGAGCGCATCCCCGGCAACCGTTTGGCCCCATCTGCCAGTCAGGTCCACGACAAGGACGCCGTTGATTGGTTCTTTGAGGACGAAATGAGCCCTGAGCCAAGCGAACACTTCAACATTCGCAGCAATGATCCATTTTTTCAGGATGAGATAGCGGCTGCATGCACTGACGACTAGCAACAGACAGGGCGTCCTGGTCACATCAGGACGCCCTACTTGTTTCAGATACCAAAGAAAACTATTGCTCCATCCTTGCCTTGATAACCTCCGGAGCTGCCTTAATCATATAGCTTAGCCCAGTTGTCTCGGACACCTTGGGGCCTACGTCAAACCAGTACCCATGCCAGATCTTTTTTGAAAAGAATGAAACCCTGTCCTTTGCATGGAACCCAAACGTGCTTTCCTGCCCTCCCGCTGTAGAGGAAAACGAAACATGCACCCCGTTGAATTCAGCCAAGTCTTTAGAAGATACCATTTTCATTTTTCTGGCTTCATCCGCAAGAGAGATCGCACTGCCAAGCAACCGTATGAGTTCTTGTGTGTCTTCAGCCGAAAGGATGTACTCATACTCTCTGGGAGACTTGCCGTCCTTCGAAAGGCTCACGGAATACGATAGCTCCCCGTCTACGCTGACGCATAACTTTCGGTAAGCAAATGCAACGGAACTCATGTCATTATTCAACGGATACATTTCTGGCTCTGAAGGCTTGTCCTGGAAGAGGACAAGGCCGCGGTCACTCATCGGATTATTGCGAATGGCATAGGCAGCCTCGTCTATGAGCTTACGCTCAAAATTGACGTCATTAATAACAATGATGGTCGCGTCATCAACCACGAGAGATACGCCACCATGTCGCGCTCCAGATGTGTGTAATTGTGACAGCCTGTCATACGCCTCTTGGTTCATCGCGTTGCGCTTGAGCATAAACAAATACATGTTGTCGTTATTCGTTTTAAAATAAATTGCGCCCTTGTCACCGACATACGTCCGCCCGCCCCAGTCAGCCACCTCCGTAACCTTGAACGCGTTTGAGATGTCGCCGATTGCGTTCCAGCGTATTCCTCCCACGCCCTTCACCCAATCACCTTGAGCAGAGGAGGAAATGGCAGCATACACCGTGTCGAACTGATCCCTTTCGTAAGCCATGCGCTGAGAAAGCAGATCTTCCGCCTGGGTAGCCTTCGCAAATGCATCCTTGTATGGGCCAATGGCTTTGAACGTGTAAACGAGAGACTCAAGGCTTCTCGTATCAGCTTTCTCCATCGGCACTGTTAGTTTTTTCGCTGCTGATGAGTATATTTCGCCCAACCTCGCCATGAACTTTTCAATCTTGCGAATATTTGACTTGCTGGTCCTGTCGCTAATGCCACTTTCGTCGGCTAATCTTTTCGCTTCAATGAAGGCGTAAATCCCCATGAAATCGCCTGCCTCCATCTTCTGTCTCATGTCTGATGGCGTCATTTGTTTGCTGTCGGCCACGACATCAAGCAGTTCCATTGCACCACGAATATGGTCGTATATGAAATCGCCATACCCAAAACCCGGGTTGACGCCTCTGACCCTTTCACCCCTAGCGAATTTCAAAAGCTTCGAATAATGCTCTTTGGACCAATCTTTGGCATCGCCTGCCACTGCCAAAAACATGTTTTCCTTTGGAAGGAGTGATGTTGACGACGCTTGTGCGGTCTTCTGCTTCGTCCCCGGCAACTCTGGGGCATCAATACAAAAGCCCCAGATCGGGCTGTCTATGACGGCCCCCTCAATCTCGGCGCGCTTCCCCACATTGTTAGCGAGGTAGCTACGCACATCCTCGCTCAGCATGGAATCATCGCCGCACCCGACCAAGAATTGCATGCCTGGATCGTAGAGCCGATAGAATGTCTCGCTGCCGCTCTCCGATCGCTCGACCACGCCCGTCACCGACTCGGCAGTAGCATTCACACACATCGTCGTGAGTACAAAGGCCAACGCCATCAGCAATCTCCTCATAAAAATCCGCCTCCGTGGTCCAGGGGATACCCTGTGTAAGCTTTAGTTTCACAAAAAAGCCGGGGGCTGCGCCCCCGGCTCATCCTTTCGCGCGGAAAGTCCACTTTTACCACTCCCTAAGCGGAGCCCCTGCATTATCCTTGAACCCGCCACTCCAGATGGCAATGAGGTCCATGGTCGCCCCTATGCAGAACAGCCCGCCAGTAAGGGCATACAGGACACCCTTGCCGATCCTGCCCACGTAGAAAAGGTGTGCGCCTACGATGCCCCCGATCAGGCATGCGATAAGTGCGGTCTTCCTGCTCTTCTCGGACGACATCGTCGTATACCTGCCCCCGCCAGCATTCACATTAACGTTGATGCTCTGGCCGCAGCCTGTTCGGTGGTCCCTTGAGTCATGTGAGTTCTCCTTGTCTTCAGTTTGGACGTTACAAATATCAAGACTGAACACCGATATATCCACCCTCTTGCTAAAAGTAAATGTATATCAGGTCCACATTAAGGGATGTCAGATATATCCATGGACGGTGGAGGCGAACATGGAAGACATCCTGTTTACGGTTGGTAGGCGGATTCGAGAGCTACGAAAGAGAAAAAGGCTGTCGCAAAGCAAGCTGGCCGAGAAGGCTGGCCTGAACGACAAGTACCTCGGCGAGGTCGAGAGAGGGTCGAACAACATTTCGATTAGGAACCTCGGACAGATCGCCATAGCCCTAGAGGTAGAGACGGCAGAACTGCTCGACGACTCACACCAGCGCGAGATCGACAGGAAAGAGATCGCATTGAAGCTCCAGAAAATCATCGAATCGGCATCTGACGAGGACCTCTGCGCCATCTACGGCTTCGCCTCAAGCATCATCGGCTGAACATCCTTTCCGCCCATATAAATAGAAACGTGAAAGGCTTGCGGACCGACCGCCTGCCTCGCTCACACGTTTTCACTATATGTAACACGGGAGGATGTGATGACCGAATCCATCAATTTTAAAGACCTTTTTGTCGAGCTCGGGCTCGACCCAATGACCAAGGGCGGCAACCATATTTGCCCACTCTGTGGCAAGACGGCATTCACGCCATACAGCGATAACGGCGTTGCCCGATGTCATGCCTGCGGCTGGGCTGGCAACGCAATAAACCTCTATGCCAAGATAAAAGACGTGGACACTCAGGAGGCGTTCGCGGAGCTCTTGAAGCTGTACGGCCAGGATCGCATCAGGCTGAAGGCGAAGACACGCAGTGAGGCCATCAGCAAGCTCGCTGGTGACCTTGAGTTCCTCGCCTGGGTCCGTGCCTACTTCGCCTTCTACAAGTCCGAGCGCATGGGCGCTGCCCACTACCAGCGAAAGTCCGGCTACAGCCGATCGCACTTCACCAAGGTACTGAACGGCCAACCCGACAAGGTCTCGCGAAAGGCCTGGAACGAGATCGTGCTGCTCCTGAGACAGTCAATCAACCTCGGCCAGCTTAAGAATGACATGGGGATGGGGGACAAATACTGGAAAGACCGCATCAAGGGCGACGACCAGCTTAAGGAGTGTGTGGCCAGATACCAATAGGGCTTATCGGCGGATAAATCGGACCGGGTATTTACGGGCATGGCCTGTGAATGCCCCTTTTTGCGTCTTGGTAGGCAAAGGTCTGCTTGTTTATTGGCTTAGGCTTGCACAGGTTGAGCTCACATCGGCATAACCTTTTTCCATAAGTTCATCACGGCCACATCACAATTTTTCATCTTCAGAATCTTCATCCACACATGTTCAAATCAAATTTCAAATTCAGTGGATGAACCATTGTGCGCGAAGCGCATGACCACACTCACCGGAAGAGGTGGGCAAGGCCCACCCATCCGATGAGCGTTGCTCATTGTTGCATTTCTTGAAAGAAATCCACCAGGCTGAATCGCTCCCGCCGCTTCACCTCTGCTTGCTATTATTTATCAGAACAATGTTTCCGAAATCAGGCTTCTCCGTGTTTTTTTTCCCAAAATACCCACTTTTCCGCGACCCTTCAGTTTACGATAACAGTCCGGAAATGTTAAGTTTTTATCAAAAGTTAACATTCTCCGAAAAGTGACTGTTATTATGAAGACTTATCGACGACTCGAAATCGCCCGTCCTGAGAATGTTAAAAAAGCACGCAAAACCAAGCAGATACTTAACATTAGAAAATGAGCCCCAGAAACGACAATCATCCCCTCAGAGGAAGTTCCATCACCGTCGAGCCCATCCGCTCCCTGGAAGCGATCTCGGCCATCAAGGACATGCTCCACGACAAGCCGCGTGACCTGTTGCTCTTCGTGATCGCGACCAACAACGGCATCCGTTGCGGAGACCTCCTGCGGCTCATGGTCGGAGACCTGCGCGGCAAGAACGTCGACGACACCATCGCCGTCAAGGAGTCGAAGACGGGCAAGACCAATGTCCTCGCCGTCAACGATTCCGTCCACTCAGCACTGACGCGGTTCCTCGCGTCAGGCTCGTTCAGCGACGACGAGTACATGTTCCGATCACAGAAGGGAGACAACAAGCCCCTTACCATCCAGTCCGTCAACCGAATGGTGAAGTCGTGGTGCCGCGAGGCTGGCCTCGACGGCAACTACGGAGCCCACAGCTTGCGAAAGACGTTCGGCTACGTGCAGCGCGTCCACTTCGGCGTCGGCTTCGAGGTCTTGTGCAAGAGATTCAACCACGCCTCGCCAGCCGTCACCATGCGCTATCTCGGCATCAACGATACGGAAGTGGTCAGTATTTTGAAGAATTCGATTTAGTTTGGTTCGTCGAGTTTACTTCAACCCTTGGGTTTTGAGAAATTAATGAAGTCGAGGGAGTTGGTCCCTCATAGGAATCAACCATTTAACAGGAGGATATCAGCAATGGGCAGGCCCATCACAGTCGAAAGACAGTTCTACACACAGAAGGAGGCAGCCGAGTACTGCGGATACTGCGTCGTCACGTTCCGACAGTTCGCCAAGGATTACGAGATTCCCAAGTGCGGACCTAAGCGGGACCGATACCGCAAGGAGGATTTGGACGACTTCATGACCGATCCGGCCAGCTTCCACAACCCCGTGCGCACTCGCAAGTCCGGTTTCGTTCCGGTGGAGGTTTAGTGAGCGTAGGAAAAACCAAGGACGGACGTTTCTACGTCCAATACAGAGTATCGTACCGAAAAAGCCCGAAGCGTGAGTATTTCGGGAGAGGAGCTGAAGCAAAGAAAGCAGCCAGGGAACGCGACGCGGAAGTCAAGCTGATGAAAAGCCGTGAAGAGGAGGTCAGGGAGAGCCATGTCTACCTTGACGAGCTTGCCCAGACGTACCTCGACCACGAGAAGGCTAGAGGGCGTAAGCAGAAGTTCCTCAACGAGGTCCGAAACCGACTCAACAAGTCGTACCTGCCTGCCCTCAACCACGTTCCGATCCACAGGCTCACGGCGAAGGACTTCGACAAGCTGGCGGTGGAGTACTCCGGTCTCTCCAACAGCTCGTTCAACCGCTACATCACGTACCTGAACGTCATCTTCAACTTCGGGGTGGACTTCGAATACATCGAAAAGAACCCGATGGCGGCATGGCGAAAGCGCGTCATGAAACGCGAAAAAACACGAGAGCTTGAGATTACCCTTGAGGACATCCAAGCCATATACGACCACGCCGCGCCGCACGTGCAGAAAGCGATCAAACTGGTCTTCAACACCGGATGCCGCCCTGGTCAGTCCGAGTTGCTCAAGATCAAGTACAGCGATGTGGACTACGCCAACGAGCGTGTCAGGATTCGCGGGACAAAGACGGCCAGGAGCGACCGATACGTTCGCCTGCTGCCGGAATTCCTCAACGAAATCAAAACATGGGAAAAGGAGGCAAAATGCGAGTACATAGTCGAGTTCAGAGGTAAGCCCGTCAAAGGGTATGCCAACGCGTTCAGGAACGCAGTCAAGAAGTCCGGCATCGGCAAGGAGGTCGTTCCGTACCACCTGCGCCACTTCTTTGCTTCCACCCTGATCGCGGGCAAGGCTGACATCAAGGCGGTCTCATCCCTCATGGGTCACTCAGGCCCGGGGATGCTGTTCAAGACATACTACCACCTGATCGGCGAAGGCGAAAAAGAAGCCATAGAGAAACTGCCAAAGATCTAAACCAACCAACAGGTTGGGTGCTGTTTTGTTGCCCCGAGCTCCATCCCCCAATCCTGGACAAGACCATGAAGAATTTCCTTTCCATCGCGGAAGGCAAGCTCGTCAACGACGGAATGCAGCCGACCATGAAGGCCAAGATTGACCTTCTGACAGACTCCGAGGACGTTCAGCCCACGTTCCCGTTCATACTCGAAAGCCTCGGCCTTCACGCCTGCCTGGATGCCATGGATGCCGTGCCTTACCAATACGAAGACTTCATAGAGAAGACGCTCAGGCTGCTCGCCATCGACGCCGCATACCGCGTCATGCCCCTCTGGGAGAACGCCGAAGTCGCCCAGGACGGCCTCAAGGACCTCCTGCGACTGGCGCACCTTTACGCGCACGGCGAGGTAGAGCACGAGGAGTACCAAAAACGCATGTGGGAGGTCGCCCAGCCGATCATGCGCGATGACAAGTCTCATTCCAGCATAACCGCTGCCCAGACGGCAAGGGACTGCGCCCTGCTCTCCGCATCACATAGCCTCATCCCTGCCCTGAGCAAATCCGTCGAGGCCGTGCAGGCCTACCACGGAGACATCGCAAGAGGCTGTGCATACAGCTACAAGGCCAACCAGGAGCACGCCCTGCGCTCCGCTTGGAAGCACGGAGGCCCGATCTCGTTCGGTGCAACGTTCGCCGTCACGTCAAAGCACGTCCTGGCCGCAGTCGAGGCCGAAATTTGGCACGTCGCATACACCATCGCCGACGAGTTACTCGGCTTCATTGAGTACGACAACGTTAGTATCACTGAAAAAGCGATGGAGGACTTCCTCCTGGAAGCCCTGGCGTCAGCGGGCGAGGACATCGCGCACGAAGTGTTGCACAAGAGCGCACGGCTCATGATCGACTCGGCCATGGCTACCGGATCGTTCGATGAAGCAAAAGCGTTGGCGAGTGAAGCCGCTCTGGAAGTGTTCAGGGACGCCTGCTCCGATCCCAACATGTACGAGCAACTAGCGATCGGCAGGACGGCAATCGCAGCAGCCTGCTACGACTTCGAGGACCACGAGGCATTCGCCATCTGCCACGCCCTGCACTACCTTCACGAGGGGAGCTTTTACAAGGCTCATCCGATCAACGCTAAAGCAGATGAGATAGCCAGGGATGTTGCTCTGGATGCCAGGAAGCAGCTTTGCTTGGAGCAGATGGCGTATGCTGCTGCAGGCAGTTACGCAGGAAAGATTGAAATGGGCATTCAAGTAGATGTCCTGGCTCGGCTTTTGTCAGACGCTTAATACCGCTGCCTAATGGCCCAACAAAGCCGCCCTACTTGTACAGTAGACAACACAGTGATTGTAAACAATAATACTCAAACTATATCGTCACGCTTGTAGCTATACACTCACACAGCCTAATCTGGAGAATGATATGGAAATTAGTTTTAATGATGAGATAAGAGCCTTTATTGAACAAAATTGTAGTTCTGGACTGATTACCCACTTCGACTCGGTCCTTCATGTTACCGAAGAAGGCCATAAGCATAACTACTCAACAATTTACTGCCCATTTGGTGCTGGAGAGTATAAAAAAACGACTCCCTTGATCGACTCTTTACTTTTCTTTAACCTGCTAGATATTTCAATCGACTCTATTTCTCACATCAGCGAAGACATTAACTTCTACGACAAATACAAAAGAGGGATTTCAACACACTCTGACAATCCGTTCTTTTTATGTGTATATGAAATATATAGAATTTTTCTTGTTATAAGAAGCACACTTGTTCACCACAACGATGGCTTTTCGCGATCAGGTTCCACATTAAAATTTGAATATATGTTTAAAGACAGAGAGTACAGGTTACACATTACACAAAAAGGTATTGAAAGACTATTTCAAGCAGCATACCTTGTATCTAAATATTTGCCTCTCGATTCGATATACATTCAAGGTATGGTAGTATGGCTTTATGAAGACATATTAAAAGGTGTCAATGCGTTTAGTGATCGAAAATCAAGGACCCTAGAAGCTCCCCCTTCGATCATTAAAATTCGCCCCTTCCATCGGGATATTCTTCGTGATGATCGGCTTATTATCAAAGGTAATGAGATTTCTTTTCCTGAATCACCACACTCTGACTATCCAGAAGGATCATATTCAATGCTTGATCATTTCATCACACAGGGAGACAAATCATATTTAATCCCAAACGAAGCGTTTATGTTTGGTAAAACAGTCCAATATAGCAAGTTGTCCATATGGCAAACACCTCATCACCTTGAAAATTCTGCACAGCGTATGATTTCTCAAATCAAAAACACCTAGGCAATATTCTCTACGCCTCTTGGCAAATAACCCCAGAGCGTACAACCTGCGTCGCGGCCCATTTATTAATTCGGGAATTGACATTAAAACTTAGGTTGAAATTTTACCATTTAGTGGTAAATATTTTACCATGATTAGACGAAATATCACCCAAGAACTCCTTGAAGCACTGGCCGACTCCCCTGTTCTCTTCCTGCGCGGAGCGCGGCAGGTAGGCAAGAGCACTCTGGTCAAGGACCTGCTCGCTGACGCGTTCGAGGCCAAATACGTCACCTTGGACAACGCCACGGTTCTAGCCTTAGCTGGTGGCGATCCTACGGCATTCATCGCAGGTCAACCAAGGCCATTGATCATAGACGAGGTTCAACGAGTGCCGGAGTTGCTGCTGGCAATCAAGGAGGCTGTGGACGCAGATCGGAAACCAGGAGATTTCCTGCTGACTGGCTCTGCAAATCTTCTGACCCTCCCCCTAGTGAGTGACTCCCTTGCCGGACGCATGGAAATACAGACTTTGTGGCCGCTCTCCCAGGCAGAGGTGCATGAGCGCAAGACGGATTTCGTGCAAGCTCTGTTCGACAAAGATTTCGGGCAGCAAGGCGTAGCGGAAGAGTACGACCTGCCAGACATATTGATAGCGGGAGGCTACCCGGAAGCCATGACGCGTAAAACGCATAAGCGAAGAAACGCATGGTTCGATTCTTACCTGACAACCATCGTTGAGCGAGACATCCGCGACATTGCACGTGTCCAGGAGACAGCCACCATGCTCAGACTGGTGCGCCTGCTCGCAACGCGCACGTCGAGCCAGCTCAACCAGTCCGAAGTGTCCAGAACCATGCAAATGCCAAATGCGACGCTCGGACGGTACATAGACCTGCTTGAGAAGGTTTTCCTCATCCACTTTCTTCCGGCCTGGGCCCCCAACCTCGGCAAACGCCTCGTCAAGTCGCCCAAGCTTTACATGGTGGACTGCGGCCTTGCAGCCCACCTCATGGGCGCTGACGCTGATAGGTTGCTAAACACGCCGGAACTCGCAGGCCAGCTCCTCGAAACCTTCGTGGTCAACGAAATACTCAAGCACCTGACGTGGAGTAATGTTTCGGCCACCCCCTATCACTTCCGCACTCATGCAGGCCTTGAGGTAGACCTCATTCTGGAAAAGCCGTCCGGCAAGATCGGATGCGTTGAAATCAAACACTCCGCACAAGTCGCACCGAAGCACTTCCGTGGGCTGAAAGCAGTGAAAAACGATCTCGGAGACAAGTTCCAATCAGGTGTGGTGCTGTATGGAGGGACGGAGGTAGTCCCATTTGGTGAGGATATGTTTGCAGTCCCCATCAGCGCACTATGGGGATAGGCACATTGGATGCTCACCCTCCTGACAATTACTCAGTAAGTCATCTCAAGCGAATTGGCTGGATTTATTAAAAAAATGGGTCACACCTTCTATTGTAGCAAAGTCAAAAACAACAAGTAACCGCCTAAAAATCATGCCTTTTTCCTTGGTATACCGAGTGTATACCAGGATACGCCTTTTTGCCCCGGTATACGGAAATCTTAAAAATAAATTCAATCATTTCAAGACTTAATTCCCAGATTTTGTCTTCGTAATCAGTAGGTCGTCAGTTCAACTCTGATCTCTGGCTCCAACGAAATCAAGCACTTACGACAAGTCGTAAGTGCTTTTTTTGTGCCTTGGTATACGCCTTGGTATACATTTGAGTGCAGGGGGATGTCCTGGGGTGGCCGGGGTGTATACATTAGAAAGGACGGCATACACTTGGTAACGACGGTAACAATATTACATCAAAACAGTCTGTAACACCCTCAGATACTAAAATGTTGGCAAAATGAAAAATTTTAGCCTATATGAAATTCTCGAAATCAATAATCACACACGAATATCTCAGTCTAAACACTAGGTAATACTACATGCGCTTTCGAAGCATTCAAAAATGGAATGATTTAGAAAACTCAAAGAATTTATTATTCTTTGCCCAAATAGTTGATGAATTACTATTTGATTTCTCGCTAGACACATACAAGCCTTCAGCTATGAACCCTAGCATACTCTGCAACGAAGCGATGTTAACAATAATCAACATCGATGAGGGAGTAATATCACGACCGAACCTAACTCATATTTTAGATGAGTTACATGACCAAATTTCCAAAGATGAAGTTGCACAGTCCCTCATATCACAAGACTTGGGATTCACATACAAGATACTGAAGGATCCTGGATGCACTTTTGAAGAAAGGAAGACATTAATTGGTATTCTTTTAACGCAACTCGATATTCCACAATACAAAAATAAGATCGAAAAGCTTATAGAGCAATCAATTATTGATGAACAATTCTCCCCTTCTAGGATTCGAGCATTAGCCCGCTCATACATTACAACACTTATAAACTTCGGATACAGCCAAAGACATATCAATAAAGCCTCTCAAAACTATTTTTTCTATGGCGCAAACACAATTTCTGGGAATAATGACATTAAGGTGTATTTTGAACTATTTAAATCGACACTTAAGGAATACACACTCATATACAAAGCATCTAAACAAATAGTTTCGATTAAAGATTCCTGCATAAAACTTGGAATACAAGTTCATGAAAACACCGACGGTTTCGGCGCGGATTTTGATCAAGAGCTATTCAAGCTGGGTGAAAACGAAGTCTATATAAGCATACTCAAAAACTCATTAGACAAATACAGAGCAAGATCTTTAGCAGACAAAGATATTGAACAAGCTCTTACGGTATACAAAATATTCAATCATAAAGAGCCTATCGCCATTTCCTCAAAATGCATAATTTTTGACAAAGACTCTGAGTCATATTCTTCTTCCCCTGCACCTATAAACACAATGCTAAAGTGCAGTGATTCAAAATCATCAGTTGCAGCGAAAAAAATGAACCAGTTCGTGCCCGACTTCTCACTTGCACATGAATCTTTTTTAAAATTCCATCGCGCAGCAGAACTCCACTCGATGGCCTTGGAAAGCAGGTTCGAAGAAAATCAATTAATCAACCTATGGATAGCCCTTGAGTCAATTGTTCCCGTTAAATGGGAGGACAAAGACATCTCCAAAATCAAACACATTGTTGATTCAATCACCCCAGTGCTCAATATCAACTATTTTGACACATTGATGAATAACCTCCTCAAAGACTTGATACGCTGGAACAGAAGAGAATTAACGCATGCAGTTACTGGAGTTCAAGGGACAAGCTTAAGGGAAAAACTGACCAAGATTATAGCTCTTGGAATATATAAGACAAAAAGGGAACGATTAGAACAACAGTTTGGCGATTTTCATTTACTACGAGATCGCTTCAGTTTTTTTGTGTCTGCGTTTTCTTCACCCAAGACTATTGGAGCTATGCTAGAAAAACATACCCAAAGAGTTGGATGGCAGATTCGGAGAATTTATCGGGCAAGAAATATGATTGTACATAGTGGTAAGACTCCCTCCTTCACTAATATTCTCATTGAAAACACTCACGACTACCTTGATACAATCATGAAAACTACGATAAAATTATCGACTCACAACAAAAAAATAAGTTCAATACAACAAGCATTTATGTACTCAAATATCCAATACTCAGCCTTGATAAAATGGCTTTCAAAAAAAGACACAGAATTTTCCGATGATAACATCAATCGTATAATAGGAAATCCACTCGCAACTAATGATTTCTAATAGTCACTCCTCACCTCCACGACAACGTCCGCAAATCGTCTGACCTTGCTCCGGCACAGGACCATCAGCCCAGGAGCTGTCCCCATCTCGGCAAGCGTGAAGTAACCCCACTCTGCGTCATCGAAATCGCCATCCAGGACGACGCAGCCGAAGTACAGCCCCCTGCCGTTGGCCTCTGCCGCCATCCAGTGAGAGCCCGAGCCCAGCCGGAAGAAGTGCAGCCATATCTCCTTATCCTCGAAGGGGACGCCATCGTCTCCCCAAGCCTGGGCATCTTTGCTGTGTGCAGCCGGAACCCGTCAGCCATTCCATCCCCCTCCGTGCTGTTCCGACATGACCTCCTTGAACTCACGCACCCGCCACCCGTCCTCGACGCTAACCACGAACGGCCCTACCCTGAGTTCGGTCAACTCTGCCAGCGAGAAGTATGCCCACTCCAAGTTCATCATGTCGTCGTCCTGTGGTCCGAAGAACGGAGGCCACTTCTAAAACACGCTTACATGAAAAAACGCCCTGATAATCATGCAGGGCGGTTTTCATTAGTCCTTATTATCTTTTTTCGCGAGATGAAGACCGAAGTATCCAAGCAACAATTGGAATTGCAACCCCTAAAGCAATGAGTATGCCTCCTGACAGTCTGGGATACGCAATTGGAATATCTCGAATAGACATTTTCCCATCAATTGCTCCTTCCAACCCCATAAGAATCAGCGCAATCCCCAAGCCTAGATCCATCCACTTCAATCGCTTCAACGCCTTTTCCTCCATTCTTCAAGACGATCTATCGTTTCCTTTACACCCAATCCAAGTATTCCTGCTGATGATTGCGGCGGCTGCCCAGAGTTAAATGCGCCGTCAATCAACTCCGTCGCAGTCGCAACGTATCCCGGATTCAGCCTTCCAAATCTGGCAACAGCAGCCCCTCCCGCCCCCAAGACACCTGCTCCGACCGTACCCGCCTGGATTCCAGCAACTTTTTTCATGGAATCATGCACCCCCTCAGTAGCCGTGGGCTTATCCTTGCCATAGTTCTCGTCGATATTCTCGCCCAGCAAGTCTACGCCTTTGGCGGCTCCGTATAATCCAGTGCCTGCAATTGCCGTTACAAGCGTTTTCCCTATTATGAGAGGTGCTATAACTCCCATCAATCCGTTAGGATCATGGGCGTTAACCGGATCATCCAGACAATACCCGTACCAGTCCGGATCGCCGCCAGCGTCACCAATCGGGTCAGGGGCTGTCCAGCGCCCGGTGAAGGGATCATAGTCCCGCCAGCCGAACCTTACGAAGCCCAAATTCCTGTCATGAAGACCACCTGCAAACCCTATTGGCACCCGTATATCCGGGTTGGTGTCTCTGATTATTCCACCGAATGGGTCGTACAGGATTTCCTTTATCACGTTGTTTGCTGAGTCAGCAACAACACGGAGCGAGCCGACCTGGTCGTAGTGCAGCGTATAAACGGCGCCATCTTCACGGCGCATGGCCGAAGGCAACCGTTCATCGTTTTCGTACTCAAATTCATATCCCACGCCTCCGTCGTGGAATGCTGCAAGGCGAAGAAAGTCGAGCCACTGATATACTTCCACGGTCTGACCGTTGAGTTGCTTGGCGACCCGTTGCCCGTTGTCATCATGCAGAAAGGTAACGACGTGGTCCTGATTCTCTATCTTCATACTCAGCAGCCGATAGTCCGGCGCATATTCGTAGAGGTGGTACGTGCCACCATTTGCCCAAATACAGCGGAACCCGTTTGCGTCATGCGTGTAACCGCTGTTCCCCGCGGCCTGAAGTCGGTTGTCCGTTGTATACCGGTAGTCACGAAAGCGAGGTCCCACCGTTACAGGCAGATAGTCCCGCATGCGGCGACCTTCATTATCGTAGTACCCCTGAAAAATCAGGCGGTCATCCAGATGGGCTTGAAAAAGACGCCCTGCGTCATCATAGGAATAATTCCAGGTGACCTGCCGCCCTGCCACTGTTTCCTTTTTCTCGACTATGCGACCGTGTTGGTCGCCTTTCACCCGATATGAATACACTTCAGTCATAACGATACACCACTCATCATTTTGTTCCCGAAGACCATTCCCGGAAATCAGGACAAGAATACCACGGGTTTGGCGACAAAAGTGGGTGAAACAGCTTCGGAGGGACGAAATGCAACATTATGTCGGTCCTCGGCGCGTCCAGACAGGCAAGATACTTACTCTGGTTGACCGATTTGTCTTGACAGGATTTTGAACGAAGGACGTCTCCCCTCTCCTCCTGCTCATGAAAAGCGCACCTGTAACATGATACAAGTGCGCTCTCATTGACGATGTTTTCCACACAGCCACACGATGGCAGGCTGGCCGAAGGTGGACTAATGCATCAGGACCGCTCGCTATTCTCCTTCCTTCTCGATGCGACACATTAACGCGGAATGGGGCCAGCTGCCGATTTCCGGGCTACAGAATTCAGGAGCGTCCGGGCACAGGACGTTGGTATTCGACTCAAAAACTCCGAACAGTTCCGGTAGCTTGTCGCTTCTTTCAGGGAACCACCACGAATGTTGTGCGTCCGCCATGTGTGGGTGGATGGCATCCGTGACATGCACCCGCTGCCGGATCGATCCTAGCGGTGTCGAAATCACGGCCCAGTCGCCCTCGGCCAAACCAAGCTCTTTGGCGGTATCCGGATGAATCGATACCAGAGGATCCGGTATCTTCTTGCGGGCCTTTTCAATCTGCCGCTGCTCTGAATGATACATCGGCATGAATCTGCTTCCGGTTATCAGAATGATCGGATATTCGTCCGATATTGAGGAATCCCTGCTCTCGGGGCTCCAGATCGGCTCGCGATATGTGGGCAGGGGCTCCGCTCCAAGTTCTTCGAAGATAGAAGACTTCAGTTCAACCTTGCCGGACGGAGTGCCGAACCCGTGATTTTCGTACTGTCTGTATTCCCTCTTTCCGAGAAGACCGTTCTGCTCCGCCAGCTGCTGGAATGTCAGTCCGACCGGTTCCAGACAGTGGTCATAAACCTCTTCCACGGTCTCCCACGGCCAGTACTCTTCCTGTCCGAGCCGCACTCCAAGCCCGCGATAGAAATCATAGCTGCTGCGACGCTCCTCTATGCGCTCAATACCTTGCGGGCAGGCCACGCAGAACCCGCTGGTCAGCCACAGCTCCGGCTGTTCCACGGTGGTCGCTGCCGGGAAAACATAGTCGGCCATGGCTGCGGACGGAGTCATGTAATACTCCATGACCACATAGAGCTGAAGAGCCTGCAATGCCTCGAACACCTGCTTTGTATTGGGCAGGGCCAGAAGCGGATTGTTGGCCAGCGTGATGGCGGCGGTCACAGGGTACGGCTCGCCGGTTGTGATGGCGCTCATCACTTCCCTTGCATGAGCCAGATTGGAATGCCATGCCTCAGGCGCAGCGACGTATCCATGAGGCAGTTTCTTGTTGGCCGCCGAGTTCATTTCCCACCCAGGGAAACCGAAGAACGGATACTTGTCTATGCCCAGCTGCTTGGCCCGCTGCTCACCGGAGATCATGTCATTGAGTTCAAGAAACTCAAGGTCTCGAATCTTTCCGACTTCACCGGCCATACTGAAACCGTCGCCGCCCTCAATTTCCAGATTGCCCGTGATGGCGCGCAGGATCGCCCTGCCCCTCGCGCATTGCGTGGAGTTGACGCCTTGCTTGTCCAACCCAAGCCCGAAGGGAATGACCGCCGGGCCGGAGGTGGCGTACATTCTGGCGGATTCGGCAACCATCTCGGGAGGCACCGAGGTAATTTCGGCCACCTTTTCCAAGGTATAGGAATCCACTGCTTCCCAGAGCTCTTCAAATCCCACTGTCCAGTTGGCCACAAAATCCTTGTCATGCAAATCGTTTTCGATGATGTAGCGTATCCAGCCCAACATCAGGGCGAGGTCCGTCCCGGGGCGAATCTGCAGCCACAGATCGGCGGATTCAGCTTCTTTCGTCCGACGCGGGTCGATGACGATGAGCTTCGCGCCGTTTTTGCGTGCCTTGCTCACTTTGGGGTACATTCCCACGGGGCTCGACTTTGAAGCATTGCACCCCCACATGACGACGCAGCTCGCGGTCATGACCTCGCTGCCCATGACCATGCCGCCGTATGTGGCATACTCGGTGGCATAACTCGGACACATGCAGATGGTGTTCACGCCGCAGGTGTTGGGAGAGCCGAAGAGGTTGAAGAAGCGGCGGCAGTCCCAGTGGTAGGTCCGTTTGGTGCCGTGGGTGAAAGTCAGCGTTTCCGGGCCGAACTCATCCTTCAGCTTCCGCAGTTTATCGGCCACCTCGTCAAGAGCCTGATCCCAACTCACCCGTTCCCAGCGACCTTCCCCGCGTTTGCCGACACGCTTGAGCGGGTAATTCAACCTGTCCGGATGATATATGTGATCCAGCATCAGCCGTCCGCGTTCGCAAATGGCTCCGCGGGTGATCGGATGATCCGGATCCCCGGTGACTTTCACGACCTTGCCGTCTTCAATATGTAACAGCGTTCCACAGCGTGGATGACATAGGCCGCAATAACTTCTGCGCACTTCCATGGCTTCGGCTCCTGCTTTTCGATTCTTCGCCCTGACACCGCATACACCTGCATGCCAGTATACACATTACTGGCTCCGGCGTTCAAGGCTTCTCGCACCGCACTGCCATTGCGAGCGCCCTCCGCACTCTGCCGACAGGGCTGAATCCAGCCTGAACCAAAATAGACCGACGGTCAATTTTAAATTCGACTTGCGGTCGAAAAAACTGTTATTGACCACATATGCATTCGCGCAGAGTATTTTCCGCAAAGGATAACGCTCAGAGAGAAATCGGGGATATATGAAGAAAAGCACGCAAGTATCTGTCCACTCAGACGACAGGCCCACATCGCGCCGCGGCGCGCCTCCGGGGCCCCGCAAGGCAAGCCTTCGGCGCGCTGCGCTGATGGAAGCCGCCGAGAAGCTATTCATGGAGAAGGGATACACCGCCACGACCATGAACGGAGTAGCCGCTGCGGCCGGGTTCGCCAAAGGGACCTTATATCATTATTTCGCGAACAAGGCCGAACTGCTTCAGGCGCTGAGGGACGACTTTGACAAAGAGGTGACAAAGCGTATTCAGGCGCACGTCGAACGCTGCCCCGCCGGGGACTGGCGAGGACGGGTGAAAGCCTGGATCGAAGGCGCGGTGGAGAGTTATTTCGCCATGAGCGCGCTGCATGACGTGGTCATCTACGGCTCCGGGCAGCCGTTTCGCAACGCGATGACACACTCCGAGGTGACGCGCCATCTTGCCGGGCTTATCAGCGACGGGGCACGAGCCGGAGCATGGAAGGTCGATGATGAACGCTGGCTTGCGGTGATGATGTTCTACAGCTTTCGCGGCGGCTGCGACGAAGCCATGCTCGGCACGCAACGCCCCGAGGACCTTCCGGAAAAACTCTACGAGCTGTTTCTGCGGATGCTTGGAGTCAGCTAACTATGGGCGTATCTTTTGATATTCAGATCTCTATCAGCCTGCCGGCGCTCGCTTCCCTTTCAGGCCATACTTTGCTTCAAATAAATCAATCCAATCACTATGGATATTATGGCGTTTGATTTCCGCGACCAAATCCTGAACGGTCACCCTCCCTATCCTGTCACGGTACTGGTCGGGTATAGACTCAAGCAAGAAAGGCCAGAGCCCGGCCTGCTCTCCATCGCCATCCCTTTCCTTCACGTAAGCAGGGTTTCTGGAATCATGCAGCAGGAGAAAACTGCCCCCCAGATGAAGAGCGAACATCGCCTCCCGGAAGAACTGATAATAACTGACGAATGGACATATCCGACCTTGTAAAAGCGGTGACTCTGTCATTCCCAGTTCTTTCATTCTCTGCCAGTAGGCTCTCCCTATGTGATGAAGATAACACTCCGAAAAACGATCAGGACTCGGATTTCTTCCTGCGCAGTCTCCCCGTGAAAAAACGGAACACCCACCGAATCCGCTTTCCGCGAACTTTGCCTCTATGAAGACCGCATTGCCAGAATCTCCATGCAGGCAGGCGTCTATGGATGTCGGCTGTCCCGCGTCCTCATTGAAAACCGAGCGGTCGTCGAACTCGAAAGTTAGATCAACATTTCCGACGGGGCCTTTGATGCCAGCAGCTGCCACCATGTTCTCAAGTGGAGTCAGGTCACCCCTCACCTTAAGCGGCCCCAAAAGATTAAACAACATGGCCTGACTGCTCAGACCGTGATGCAAATACTTGTGGAGAGGAAAGCAGGTCCTTTCCTGTTCGTGCTGTTCTTTAGTGCTCTGGATATACTCCACCACTTGATCAGAGATGATATTGCCAGGCCAGCTTTCCCGCCCACCGCTCAGGCAGTAGGGCCTTTTGGCGGCAGTTGCATATTCTTTATCTTCAAACCATTTTTCCGCAGCAGCTCGAACCTCACTCTGAAAGGCGCTATAGAGCTTATAATGCCAACTTTTCCTCAAGCCTTTGCTGTTTTTGGCAGTCATATCCAGCCCAATAGTAATGTTATAAGGTCATCAGGGTAACGAATCATCACTGTCCAGAATAGAAAAGCAGACAGCACTTCTCATATAAAAACGGGCAGCTGATTCTTGCGCACCCAAGCCGACATTGACACTCGCTCATGCCCCCCTGCTATGGCGGAGTTGGTATGATTCTACAGGGGCCTTTTCAGCCCCCTACGAATTGATGCCCAGATCCTTCATCTTTTTCCAGAGAACCTTGCGGCTGATGCCGAGCTGCTCGGCGGCGAGCTGTTTTCTGTTGCCGGTCTGTTCCAGTGCGTGGATGATGCGCTCGCGTTCGTACTGGCGCACGCCGTCCTCAAGACCCACGGTATCTTCCACGCACCCCGGAGCGGCGGGCGGTTCCTCACCCCGCACCCGCTGCGGCAGATGCCCGAGGCGAACCACACCCTCCTGCGTGAGCAGCACGGAGCGCTCCACGATATTGCGCAATTCCCTGATATTGCCCGGATAGTCATAGCTCAGCAGGGCGTTCTGGGCCTTGGGCGAGATGGTGATGCCTTCCTTGCCGTGTCGCGCTCCGTAGAGTTGCAGGAAGTGCTGCATGAGCTTGATGATGTCGTCTCCGCGTTCGCTGAGCGGAGGCAGCGTAATGGGCACCACATTGATTCGGTAGTAGAGGTCTTCGCGGAAAGCTCCTTCTTCAAGCGCCGCGTCAAGGTCCTTGGCTGTGGCAAAGACCGTGCGCACCTCCACCCTGATGGGTGTGTTGCCCCCCACGCGGGTGATCTCCCCGTCTTCCAGAACGCGCAACAGCTTGGCCTGAAGCGAAAGCGGCATGTCCCCGATTTCATCAAAGAAAAAGGTTCCGCCGTTGGCAGCCTCGAACTTGCCCACCCGCCGCTTGTGCGCGCCGGTAAACGCTCCCTTCTCATGCCCGAACAGTTCCGATTCCAACAGGTGCTCCGGCAGCGCAGAGCAGTTGATCTTGATGAATTCGCAGTCGTTTCGGGCGCTCAGGTTGTGCAGAGCATTGGCCACCAGCTCCTTGCCGGTGCCGCTCGGCCCCAGAACAAGCACCGGAGTACAGGCGTCGGCAATAGCCCGGATCCGCTCGAACACCGGCTGCATGGCCTGCCCGCCGATCATCTCGTCCAGCCCGGCGCTGGTCTTGAACTGGACGTTTTCGCGCTTGAGCTCGCGGTAATTGAAAAACCGCTCCACGGCGATGAGCAGCCCTTCGTTGCTGAAGGGCTTGCAGAGAAAATCGAAGGCGCCCTGTCGCATGGCCTTCACGGCCAGCTCAATTTCGGGGAAGGCAGTGATGAGCATGGTCCCGGTTCCGGGATACAGCTCTTTGACCCGCCCCAGCAGATCGAGCCCGGAGATGCCCGGCAGGCGCATGTCCGTGATGAGCAGGTCAAAGCTGCGTTCCGTCATGGCCTGTAGCGCGCTGTCCGCATCCTCGTAGGATTCCACGGAATATCCTTCCGCCGTGAGTGTGTGCTGAATCCCGATGCGGATGGAGAGTTCGTCCTCCACAACTAAAACATTCCGACTCATCTATCCTTCTCCCTGCGCGGCAGATGTATGGCGAACACGCTGCCCTCTTTGTCCGATTTGGCCAGAACAAGCCTGCCGCCGTGCTGCTCGGTGAGCGACTTTGCCAGCGCCAGCCCGAGTCCGGTGCCCTCGCCCACGTCCTTGGTGGTGTAGAACGGATCGAAAATTCGTTCGCGTATTTCTTCCGGGATGCCGGGCCCGGTATCCGAAATCATCAGGGTGAGCCAGTCCTTCTCGGCGTAGCCTTCGATGATGATGGAGCCGCCCTCGGGCGTGGCGTGCACCGCGTTCACCAGCAGGTTGACGACCACCTGCTGCATCTTCGCGCTGTCCATGGGAACCTGCGGAAGCTCATCCGGCAGGGTCACTTCAATGCGCACATGACGTTTCCTGCTGAACAGCTCAAGCAGCGAAACGCTTTTGCGAACCACGTCCTCCACATCGGCGGGCTGAATCACCAGCGACGACTGGCGCGAGTAGTCCAGCAGGTCCCGCATAATCTTGCGAATACGCTCAATGCCGGAATGGATGACCTCGATGTGCTGCTCCCGGGCCTGCTCGTCAAGTTCTCCCTTGGTCAGGTTGTTGAAGCACAGAATGACCCCGCCGAGGGGATTGTTGATTTCGTGCGCGATGCTCGCTGTAAGCTTGCCGATGGTCGCCATCTTCTCGGTGTGGAACATCTGCTCTTCCGCTCTGGCGCGCTCCTCTTCCTCGTCACGAAGCCGGCGAACCATCCACGCGAAACTCTGCTGAAGCTGGCCAATTTCGTCCTTGCGTGCGGGCAGCTCCGGGAAAGGTCGTGAAAAATCCTTGTTCACGGTGAACCGTTCCATGGCCCCGGAAAGCTTCTTGAGCGCCTTGACCTGAAAATGAATGACGATCCCGACCAATAGTGCGGAGATCAGCAGGCACAGCCCGGCGATGAGCAGAATTTCGTTCCGCGCGGAAACCCTTGAGCGCTCGATGTTCTCCAGCGAAAAGACGAGACGACAGTAGCCCCAGCGCTTGGACTCGATGGCCAGCGGCATGGAAACGGCGAGGGCGGCGTCATAGCCCTCCCCGACAACCACCGTGCGCAGTCCGGACAACCCCTTGAGCTGTCCGACGTCTTCCCACGCCTCGGAGCGGCTGTTGTTCGCCACCACTTCCCCGCGCTTGTCGAGCACCGCGAAGGCCAGAATCCTCGGGTCGGTGCGCATGACATCGGAGACATAGTAGGAGAGGTAGTCCACCATGTCCGTCTCGTCGAGCATCTCCAACTCTTCGTAGATAAAGGTGTTGGTGAAGACGATGGCGGAGGCCTTTGTCAGCGACACCGCCTGCTGCCGTGCAGTCTTCATGAGCAGCTCACGCTCTTTTTCGAGCATGGAATAGGCGGTGGCGAAAATAGCGCCTGAGATGCACAGCAAGACTATCGCGATGGATCGAAACCGCAGTCCTCCGGGGAGAGCCATCCCTACCCCCCGTACCCGTACCGGGCGGCGCATTGGAGCAGGTCCCGGACCTTGGAGTAATCGGAGTCGGCAACCGAGACGAACCCGTTGCGCAGCAGCGGACTCCATCCTTCAGCCTTGGAACGCAGTTCAGGCGAGGAATAATCCATCCCCAGCAGAAACTGCCTGAAACGCTCGACCCTCGGAATCCCCGGCGCTCTGGCGGCAAAGACGAATCCCGGATGCGACGGGGTGCGGGCAAGGGTTTTCAACCCTTCCCCGGCAAACCGCATGAACGTGGACGCCGAAACCGCTCCTGCGTCATAGTTGCCCCGGAGCACTGCCCGGACAACGGCCTCGTGGGTGCGCAGATTCTCCGCCTTGACGAAATCGGCGCGCTCCACGCCGTTTTTTCCGAGAAAGCACAGAGGGTGCAGATAGCCGGAGGTGGAATGACGGGAGGCAAAGGCGAAACGTTTGCCCCGCAGGTCCTTCAGGGTGGCAATGCTCCCGCCGGTTTCGCGGGTGAAAATGACGGTGCGATTCGTGGGGGTCCCGTCGCCTGAAAGGACACCGCACAGGGGCGTGATGTCGGCGGAAGCCCGGCGTGCTTCGAGGTAGGACAGCCCGCCCAGCAGAGCCACGTCTATCTCGTCATCCAGCAGATCCCGGATGATGCTCTCGTAGTCCTTGGCGAGCACAAGCTCGACGGTCAGCTCGGAGTGTTCGGAAACATGGTCGGTGAACGGCAGGTACTGCCGATACATCATGAGCGGATGACTCAGGGTGATGACGCCCAGCCGCAACGGGTCGCCGGAACCCAAGGCAGGGGTTGATGCGACCAGCAACAGCAGCATTAGGGCCAGAATACGCGCCAGCCTTGTCATCCGTTTAGCGACTCCCGGGAGTTAGAATACCTTCCTGACCTGACACGGCACCTTCCGCGTGAGGCAGTGCGAAAGACTGAACGGGTTGAATCGTTTCCGTTCCCCGCCGATCACCAGAAGCTCGGAGCGCGTCTCGCGCACATGCTTCGTGATGCAATATAAGGGAGCATCCCATTCTATGTACAGTTCATAATCCACGTTCAGGGCCTCGGCTTTGGCGGTTACGCGCTCCAGCCGCTGCCGGACGTCATATTCCTCCTGCCTTCGGGCGTGAATGATGAAATCGCTCCGGTCGCCCTCGGTGGCAAGCGAGTCCACCTGACCGTAATGGCTCAGGTCGGATTCCACCACATGCACGATACCGAGTGTGGCAGCGTTTTCCGCGCAGTAGGAAAGCGCAAACTCTTCGGCCTTGAGACAGTTGTCCCTGCCGGTGGTGGCCAGCAGGACGTTTTTCGTTCCGGATGCAACCGCTGCGTCTGACTGCATGGTCGATCCCTCCCTGTGAAGATGCACCGGCAGCCGCATGTTTTTCGGGGCTGCCGGTGCAAGAAAATATTTATGGAGCCGCACCGTCGGTTGTGCGGCTCCACCTGGACCTCGTTTAACTGTTCATTGCAATGGCAACGAAGACCAACCCTATACCGAGCAAGCAGACCATGAGGTCCTGCTTGCGACTGGAGGAGAGACGTTTCAGATAACTCAGCATGGCGTAATACTCCCTGCTTATCAGTTGATGAAGTACAGAACCGCGAGCAGCGCCAGCCCCGCCTTGAGAGACGCGACGGTGAAGCCCACGACAAATCCGGACACGCCCGCGGCCTTCAGGTCGGACAAGCGCGTGGTCAGGCCGATGCTGGCGAAACCAAGAAGGAACGCCCATTCCATGAAGCCCTTGGCGGTTTTGACGGCGGGATCGCTCAGCATGCCCATGGTGTTCATCATGACCACGGCGAGGAAGCCGAGGACGAATACGGGGAACTTGGACAGGATGATCTGCTTCTTGTTCACCGGCTCGCAGGACAGGCTTGATTCGCGCTGGCAGGCCATGAGCGTCAGCATCAGCACGATGAACGGCAGGAATATGACCCGGCCGATATTGTACACGCCCGCAATGATCCCGGCCTCGTCGCTGAATCCGAATCCGGCTGCCAGCACCTGTGCGGAGTTGATGATGCCCACGCCGGAGAATGCGCCGTACTGGGCATCGGAAAGATTCAGCAGCTGCCCCAGCGGAGGGAAGACGATCAGCGCCAGCAGGCCGAACATCAGCACCACCGCGATGGAGTAGGCCATTTCCTCTTTCTTGGCGTTGACGGCCGGGGCCACGGCGATGGTCGCCGAGACACCGCACACTGAAAGTCCGGCCGCGAGACATGCCGTCAGGGACGTGGGCATGTTGACCTTCTTGCCGACCCACATGAGCACGATCGCGGACATGAAAAGGAAGAAGAAGATCATGCCCAGTGCCTGTCCGCCCACGGTCACCAGCCCCGCGAGGGAATACTTGGCTCCCATGACCACGATGCCGGTCTTGGTGAGAATGGTCGAAAAGCGAAGCCCCGGACGCATGATCTGGGGAACGCCCACCGTATTGCGGATGGCGATACCAACGATAATGGCGAGGATGAAGTCCTTCAGAGTCAGGTATTTCTGAAAGAATTCATAGTTCTTCAGCATCGGCGCGGCCTGATGCGCGCCCACCGCCACGGCTATGACCAGGAAAAGCCCCGGAAGGCTGTCGATCACTTCCTGGGCAAAGGTTCTGGGGAGCGGAGCTCCGTTTGCACTTGCGTAGTTGTTTGACATGTATACCTCCGACTCTCCCAATGGCAAAACACGTGCCAGCCTTCACAAGTCGGTAAGTATCCGATTTATAGAGCATTTATTCTACAACCGACGACACCTTCGCATACGCATTGTTCCCCACCGGGAACAAAACGAACCAGATCGGTTCCCGAAAGGGAACAAAAACCTCAGCTTCCTCTCTGTATTGCTCATACAGACGACAAGCGCCCTCTGGATGAGTAATGGTTGAGAAAGATATCACATCGTCAACACACTCCCATAACAACCTGAAATACTGTGATATCATCCCGAAAGGTCGTCTTCTGACTTTCCCTACGCAACGACGCATAGCCCTTCGTTCAGAAGGTCTTTTTTTCTACGACCATCGCGGTAGGGATTGCGTTCCCAACAGGGAACAATGCCTCTGAAAGATATAAAGCAGGACAAAAAAAAAGCGGAGCCCCGTTTCGGGACTCCGCCTTTGATCTGCTATAGCGTAACGGGCCTGCTAGCGCCCGCAGCACTTCTTATGCTTGCGACCGGATCCGCAGGGGCACGGGTCGTTGCGCCCGACCTTGGGTTCCGAGCGGCGCACCGGTTTCTTTTCCTTCTCTTCCTCGCCGCCGGAGTACTCCAGTTCCTTTTCCGAGCCGTGCTGGAATTCGTCCTCGGTCACCTCGGCCTGAATGCGCAAGTGCGAGAAGGCCCGCATGGCATTTTCCTTGATGGTGAAGACCATTTCCTGGAACAGGTTGAAGCCTTCGCGCTTGTACTCCTGCTTGGGGTCCTTCTGGCCGTATCCGCGCAGGCCGATGCCGTCGCGCAGATGGTCCATGTTGAGCAGGTGCTCCTTCCAGTTGCGGTCCAGGGAATCCAGCAGGAAGTAGCGCAGAATCTCTTCATAATGATCCGGGGCGGATGCCTTGAGCTCCGCAAGAATCTGTTTCACCCACTGATGCGCCTGCTCCATGCTCGGCAGGCCGCCCTCGCGGAAGTCCTCAAAGCGTGAGAAGTTGAATATCTCATCCAGCCGCTTGCGGACGGTGTCGAGCTCCTCCTCGTCCAGCTCCTTGGCGTCGAGCGCCGGGGAGAGGTATTCCTCAAGCAGGTCGTCGGCGTATTCAAACGCAACGCTTTCCGTGGATTCCTTGCTCATGAGTTCGCGGCGCAGGGTATAGACCACTTCGCGCTGCTGGTTCATGACGTTGTCGAAGTCCAGCAGCTGCTTGCGGATTTCAAAGTTGTGGTTTTCCACGCGGCGCTGGGATTTTTCAATGGCGTTGGAAACCATCTTGTTCTCGATGGCCTCCCCTTCCTTCATACCCAGCTTGCCCATGACGTTCTGCAACTTGTCCGAGCCGAACAGGCGCATAAGGTCATCGTCGAGCGCAAGGTAGAAGCGCGAGGACCCCGGGTCGCCCTGACGGCCGGAACGGCCTCGCAGCTGGTTGTCGATACGGCGGGATTCGTGCCGCTCGGTGCCTATGATATGCAGGCCGCCAAGCTCCTTGACGCCTTCGCCGAGCTTGATGTCGGTACCGCGACCCGCCATGTTGGTGGCGATGGTCACGCGTCCCACGTGACCGGCCTCGGCCACGATCTCCGCTTCCTTGTCGTGCTGTTTTGCGTTGAGCACGTTGTGCGGCACGCGCAGCTTCTTGAGCATTCTGGAAAGAAGCTCCGACTTTTCAATGGAGACGGTACCCACCAGCGCAGGCTGTCCGCGCTTGTAGCAGTCCGCGATATCGTGCGCGATGGCGTTGTACTTCTCGTCCTGGGATTTGAAGATGGCATCGGGATGGTCCTTGCGGACCATGGGCTGGTGCGTGGGAATCACGATGACTTCAAGCTCGTAGATCTGGCCGAATTCCACGGCCTCGGTGTCTGCGGTACCGGTCATGCCCGCAAGCTTGTCGTACATGCGGAAGTAGTTCTGGAAGGTGATGGAAGCCAGCGTCTGGTTCTCGGACTCGACCTTCACGTTCTCCTTGGCCTCGATAGCCTGATGCAGCCCGTCCGAGAGACGGCGGCCCGGCATGAGACGGCCGGTGAATTCGTCAACCAACACCACCTGACCGTCCTTGACGATGTAGTCCACATCGCTCTGGAAGATGTGGTGCGCCTTGAGGGCCTGAAGCACGTGATGTTGCAGGCTGATGTTCTGAGTGTCGAACAGGTTGTCCACGCCCAGCAGCTTCTCCACCTTTTCCACGCCGGCGTCGGTGAGGGTCACGCTCTTGGCCTTCTCGTCGATCTCGAAATCGCCGTCCGGCGGAGTCTCGTCCTCGGCCTCACGCGGGGTGGAGCGCACAAGGTTGGGGATGATGCCGTCGATCTTTCGGTACAGGCCGACGTTCATCTCCACCTGTCCGGAGATGATGAGCGGGGTTCGGGCTTCGTCGATGAGGATGGAGTCGACTTCGTCAACGATGGCGTAATTCAGGTCGCGCTGCACGAGCTGTTCTTCATAGAACTTCATGTTGTCGCGAAGATAGTCGAAGCCGAATTCATTGTTGGTGCCGTAGGTGATGTCGGCGGCGTAGGCCTGCTTGCGTTCCTCGTCGTTGAGCCCATGCACGATGACGCCGTAGGTCAGGCCGAGGAAGTTGTAGATCTCGCCCATCCACTCGGCGTCGCGGTGCGCAAGGTAGTCGTTGACCGTAATGACGTGCACGCCCTTGCCGGAGAGCGCATTGAGCACCACGGGCAGGGTCGCCACGAGGGTCTTGCCCTCACCGGTCTTCATTTCGGCGATCTTGCCCTGATGCAAAACGATGCCGCCGATGAGCTGCACGTCGTAGTGGCGCATCTGCATGGTGCGCACGCCCGCCTCGCGGACCAGTGCAAAGCATTCGGGCAGCACGTCATCAAGCTTTTCGCCCTTGTTCTGGACGCGTTCCTTGAGTTCCTCGATGCGCCGCGGAAAATCCTCGTCCGCCAGGGCCTGCATCTCGGGCTCCAGCGCGTTGATCTTGTTGATCACCGGCTTGAGCTTTTTCAGATACCGGTCGTTCTTGGTTCCAATGATATATTTGAGCATCGTATATGACTCCTGAGGCCGCAACTGTCGGATGCGGCACGGATAGGCTGTGGGCAGACCCCGGGCCTGCCTTGAATTGTCGTGGCTTTGGACGTCCCTTTCCCTTTCGAGAGGACTTGTCCAACGGCGATTGCGCTAGGCGCGGATGGCGGTGGGTGCGCGCGGCGGCGCTCTGCCCGTTATCGGGCGGGAAATGACAAGCGGCGGCGGGAGCACGCTTGCGTCGGGGAAATCGACCTGCCGGTTGGCAGCGGTCCAGCCGTCGCGGCGCGCGGCAAGAGCCAGCTGATACGACGGCCCATCACCCGCCGCTGCGGCCTCCGGAGAGCCCGAAGGCTTATGGCTGACGCGGCCAAGCAGGTGCAGCCCGGAACGGTTTCTGCCGTTTGGCCTGACGCTTTCCTCCTGCATGAGCGGAGAGGCCAGCGCCTCGGCGGCCACTGCGGGACAGGCCACGGTCGCGGCCACTTCGATGAAACCCACCGCCACGGCGAGGGCTACGAGGGAAACGGATTTCCGGGCGAAGTGTCTCTGCAAGGGTCTGTCCAGCGTTCGGGTATCATTCATGCGGCCAATAATGGAAGTATGCCCGCAGCATTGAAAGTCAACGGGCCGGAGCGGTTTTCCGCCTCCGGCCCATGGTCGATAGCATATTCGTTTGCGTCAGTAAAAGCTTTCCGGACGCTCCCGGCGGAGCGTGTTACTGAGCGGCAACCGGCTCGCTGGTCATTTCATCATACGCCACCGAGCAATACAGGCACAGAATGACAACCATCAGCCCCCTCAGGACGACCAGCCCTATTGAGGGAAACAAGCCGCCTCCCAGGTACATCCAGAGATAGTCGAGCGCCGTGCTCAGCACGAAGGCAATGATCAACGGCAGCAGATAGGAAATGGTCCTGCCACTCGTCAACCGCCAGGAAGCGGCCATGGGCACCTCATGGTTCGCCAGCGGAGCCATTGCATAGGGCAGAAGACGAAGCCCGATGTACCCAATGAGTATGGTGCTGATGATCCCGTTGGCGACCAGAAGAGTCGTCACGACATCGGTCGAGAAATTCGTGGCGGCAAATGCCGTGGAAAACGACATGATCAAGAACGGGATGGAGGCAAGGAGAAGCACTATGAGAAAGCGACCAAATGCTTTGACAAGCGGACGCACTGGTCGCAGGAGAACCAGTTCAGATTCTCCCTTAAGACGCTGCATTCCCATGCGGACGATCATAAACGGAATTGCCATAAGGACAAGAAACAGAGCAAGGCCGACAGGCACCATGATCAGACCGATAGGCTGCTCGAAAAAATCGGGCGGAAGACTGATGAGGGGAAGTAGGCAAAGCGCCATGAAAATCGCCGTAAGACGTCTCAGCGGACCGGAGGTGCTTTTTGCAAGAGAAAAGACACGGTACCACAAATCCATACGCATGAAGAGCTCCTTAAAAGGGAAAAGGGAGAGAGTGAGGGAGAGGTCGAGTTCGACAAGGATTCCCGGCAGCAAAAAAAGGGGTGCTAAATATCAAACATCATTACATCTATCCAGTGTCCTGCATTGCCTTTTTCCGACAGGATGGACGGCAGACGCGCCGCACAGGCGGAGCAGCCCGTCAGCACCAGCTCGGCCCCGGATAACGCACGCGCGCATTCCGCCCCGGCGCGGTCCGCGGTGTCAGGATCCGCAAGACGCATCAGTCCGCCGAAACCGCAGCATTCGCGGCTGGTGCGGACATCCGGTTCCGCTCCTAGCATGGCCCCGACGAGCGCAGCGTCCGTGTCGCGCCCCACCGTATGGCACGGCCTGTGATAGCCCACCGGCTCAGGTCTTTCCCCGGCAACGGCAAACTCACAGTCGAGCAGCGCGCCGGACAGGGGACGCAGTGACGCGCGCCAACGTTCAGCCTCGTCCGAATCGGCGAACACGTTCCCGGAATAATCCGTCAACGAATGCAGGCAGGAAGCGCACGGTGTGACGATCAACGGCTCCCCGGCCTTCCGCCATGCCTTCACGTTGCGCACATTCAGCCTGTCGGCGTCCTCGAAGCATCCGGCAAGGCGGAGCGACCCGCCGCAACACTCAAAAGATGCGGGCAACACCTCTGCTCCGAGGCCTTCCAGCAGGTGCAGCGCCCCCCGAAGCCAGTGCTTGCGCACATGTCTGGCCATGCAGCCGGGGAACAGGGCCACCCGCTGTCCGCGCAGGGCGTCACCAAAGGCCTTCACCCGCACAAAGGGCTCCACGGCTGGGCCGCGCCGTGCATCCGCGAGCATCTTGAGCATCGGCCCCAGTCGTTCGGGGCGCATCCGCCCGGGCAACAGCCGCGCGGCAAGTCCCGTGGACGGCCAGAGCTCTCGGGAACGCGTCAGCCACATCTTCCAAAGCCACGAATGAAAATCGGGATGCTCGCTGCGAAGCCGCGCCACGAGCATGGGCACGTCCACACCCTGCGGGCATTTGTCGCGACACCGCTGACATCCGAGGCACAGCCCCGCAAGCCTTGCCGCATCCTCGCCCGAGAGATCGGACAGCACGGCCTTGGCGCGCGGGGAAAGCTCCTCGCGGTCCGTGGCCCGAAGCAACGGGCAGACTTCCATGCACTTGCCGCACAGAATGCAATTCATGATCAATGCCTCCGATGCGGCCGGAACTCCTGTTGGAGTCCCGACCGCAGGGTCAAGGCATAGTCATTTCATCAGGCGTTGGCAACTTCGCGCAGCGTTCGCACGAACAGACCGTTTTCATAGGAACTGCGCATGGTCATGCGCAGGAACCCGCTGCCTTCGATGCCGGTCACGCCGTTGAGGTTGGCGGTCAGGAATCCCCGGTTCGACAGTTTCTCGTGCAGGCTTCCGGCGGGAACGTCCTCGTGCCGGAACATGACGGTGTTGGTGTCCGTGGAGAGAGCCTGAATGCCGGGGATGGACTGCAACTCGGGAAGCAGCCGGTTTCTGCGCCGCAGATTGCGCCCCCGGCACTGGCAGACGTAGGGGTCGTCCATGATGGCGATCTGGGCCATCTGGATGGAGCTCCACGGCAGGGGGAACGTGGGCCGGAACGCGTTCACGGCCTGAATCAGTTCCTGCGCCGCGCACATGACGTACCCCACGCGGGCGCTCGGCAGCGCGTACATCTTGGAGAACGTCCGCAACACCATCAGGTGCGGGTATTCTTCCAGATACCGTGTTGCGCTGACCACGGCGTCCTCGTGGTCCGTGTATTCCCCGTAGGCCTCGTCCACCGCCACCAGCGTACCGGTCCGCTCCGCCTGCTCGCAGATTTCCCGGATGGTCGCCAGCGGGAGCAGCTGGCCCGTGGGGTTCACGGGGTTGCTGATCCAGATGAGCTTGGGGTTGCGACGGCGCATCACCTCGCAGATGCGTGCCACCGTCGCGGCGGTCCATCGATGATTCGGCGGCGAGGTGCTCACCGGGATGACGGCCGCCCCGGCCCGGCTGGACATATCCTCGAACACGCTGAAGTTGGGGACCGGAAACAGCACTTCGTCATCCGGTTCCAGCACGGCACGGCAGATCTGGTCGATGATCGACTCCAGCCCGGCGCCAAAGGCCATGTGCGCCGGGTTGATACCGTGACGCATGGCGATCTGCCGCCGCAGCTGGCGAAAGTGGTTGTCCGGATACTCCACCATGTTCCGGGTGACGTTTTCGGCGGTTTCCGGCAGGGACAGCACGCCCCGGATAAGCGGGGTCACGCCGTCGGTGTTCTTGCCGATGTCGAAACGATAGACATGACTCAGGCCGCCGGCGGCCATGATTTCGTCGATGTGCGCCTGCTCGTCCACGTCCTTGCTGACGTAGTCGCCGGACTGGCGAGCGAGAGCCTGCTGTGCCTGCGTCGCGAGCATGGTCTGCATGTTCATGCGGCCTCCCCTTTTTCGAGCAGATAGCGACCGGTGGCGCCGTCGTCGGGCAGAACCACCCCCACGGCCTGATATCCGCGGTTGTTCAGGTACTCCGAAAGCACTTCGCGCGTCTGCATCCTGTACTCGGCGGCCCGCTCCAGATCGGCCTTCTTCAGCCCGGCCAGATCGCGCGGAATCTCCACCAGCACATGCTTTTCCTCGGGCATGGAGTCGGGCATGGCCAAGGGGGCGTCGTCATGCAGGTTCTTGCTCGGCGGCTCCACGGTCACCGGGAAGCTGAGCAGCATCCGGTCCAGTGGCAGCCCCTTGTGCATCTCGCACTCCACGTCGTAGCATTCGGGCACGTACCCGTAGGCCACGGCCCCCATCTTGTTCAGATAGATGTGGGCGTTCTTGCATTCCAGCGGATCGAACGTCCCGGCCATGCTCCTGATGCCACGGTCGGAAAGCTCGTGCATCATTTTGGCATAAATGCGCGTCCCAAGGCCCATGTTGCGGTACTTCGGCAGCACGCCGAACATGTGGGCGTAGGCCATGTCGTTCCGGAAGGAGGGAATCACCAGCATGAACCCGGCCAGCACGCCATCGACGAACGCTCCCAGATTCACGCTCATGTTGGGGTTCTCGAAAGTCAACGCTTTGAGCGTCACCGGCGACATGGTGCCCTGCGCGTCGAGCCCCCAGATTTCTTCCTGAAGCGCGATGCATTCACGCAATTCGCCGTGGGTTTTGATCTTCCTGATTTCCTGTGCCATCGCTTCGTCCTCTTTTCCGAATGTCTTGATGATACGGCGGCTTACTGACCACCCGCGCCGCACCGCTTCGGATACGGCACAGCGCATACGACAACCCGTTATCATCTAGACTATTGCAGCGGACATGCCAAAAGACACGACATATCGTTAGAAATATCGTGTACGGCCCTGCGACCCCGAAGGATGCAGGGAAAACGTTTTTTTCAAACAGTCAAGCTATTGAAAAGAAGAAGGGAAATTGGTCCGATAGCGGCCCGCGGGTGCGCACGCATCCGGCACTGGTGCGCAACTGACGAAGCGTCTACCAGCCCTTGCCGGGATTCATTATCCCGTGCGGATCAAACGCCGCTTTTATCTCGTGCATGAGTCCCCGCTCCACCTCTCCGAGCTGGTCGTCGACGTGATCTCTCTTGGTCAGGCCGGTGCCGTGCTCGCCCGAGATGGTCCCGCCGAGGTCGAGGGCCAGCCCGAAGACCTCCCTTTTGGCGGCACTGGCGGCGTCGGCTTCTTCGGGCCACGAGGCGTTGTACATGATGTTCACGTGAATGTTGCCATCCCCGAGATGCCCGAAGCACATGATGGGCAGGTTCAGCCTGGAGCCGATGCGGTGCGCGGCCTCCACGGCTTCCGGCACTCTGGAGCGAGGCACGGCGATGTCCTCGCCCATCTTGTCGGGCCTGAGGTTGAACGATGACGGGCTGATCCGCCGCCGCACATCCCATATCGCGGTTTCAGCGTCGCCCGTGCCCGAGACAATCTCCAGCGGCCCGCTCTCCCCGAGGGCCTGCTCCAGCGTCGCTAGCTCCGACTGCACGCAGGCGTGCGAGCCGTCCACCTGCAACAAGAGCGCGGCCTGCGCCGCATCGGGCAGAGGCAGGGAGTCGCCCAGACGAATGGCGGCGAGCGTGGCGCGGTCCATGAACTCGCAGGCGCAGGGAAGAATCCCGGCGCGAAAGACCGAGGCTGCCCCATCCATGGCCGAGCGGAGGTCACCGAAACCGGCAAGCACCGAAGCCGTGGCCTCTGGCCGGGGAACGAGCTTCATGGTCAGTTCCGTCACGATGCCGAGTTTGCCCTGCGATCCGCAGAACAGGCGTCCGAGGTCAAGGCCCACCACATCCTTGTGCGAGCGTCCGCCAAAGCGCACGACGCTCCCGCCCGGGAGCACAGCTTCGAGCCCCAGCAGATAATCGCGCGTCACACCGTACTTCACGGCTCGCAGACCCCCGGCGCAGGTGGAGACGTTTCCTCCCACGGTGGAGAAGCCCGAGCTGGCGGGATCCGGCGGATAGAGCAGGTTTTTTCCGGCAGCCTCGCGTTGCAGCTCTGCCGTGACCACGCCGGGTTCGACCACAGCGGCGAAATCGCGCTCGTCGATGTCGAGGATGCGGTTCAATCCGAGCAGGGAGACGGCGATTCCGGGCACGGACGGCACGCTGCCGCCCACGGTGCCGGTGGCGCGGGCGCGGGGATACAGAGCTATGCGCTCCCGCTGGGCGAAACGCAACAGCTCCTCGACCTGCTCGCGGGTTCTCGGGCGCGTCACGGCGAGCACTTCACCGCGCAGCCGGCTGGCGTCCATGCCGTGAACGTAGCGGCAAGCCTCGGTCAACATGCAATCGTCGCCGGGAAAAAGATCGGCGAGAAAGCGTTCGTGATTGGACGAGAGCTTGCTGACGAGGTTGGGCATGGGCGTTCCTTGTTCGGTGCGTGGGGTCGTTTCTTCGCCTCGAAACGGGCGAGCGGATGACGAAAAGGTAAGCGGGGCACGCGGGAGTGTCAACGCGAACGAAAAAGGCCGCCCCGAAGGAGCGGCCCTGATAGTTTCGCATCGCGTGCCCGCCTAGGCGAGCAGATCGTTGATCTTGGTCTTGAGATCGTGCGGTTTGAAAGGCTTGGTGATGAAGGTGGTAACCCCGGTCTTCTCGGCCAGACTCTGCTGGGAGCCTTCGGACTCGGTNGTGACCATGATGATGGGGGTGTCTTCAAAGCCCGGCGTATTGCGGATCTTGCCCACCAGCTCCATGCCGTCCATGACAGGCATGTTCATGTCGGTAAGGATGATATCGAAGTCTTCGCCGCGCTCGATGAATTCGAACGCTTCCTGTCCGTTTGAGGCGATGAAGGGTTCGAAGCCGAGATCGGTCAGGATGGCGCGGTGCATGGCGCACATGGACCGGGAGTCGTCCGCGGCCAGCGCCTTGCGGGTGCTTTCTTCGAGATCCGGCAGTCTGGCGAGGTCCTCGTCGGCACGCGCGCCACCGATTTCCACGAGCAGCCCCTTGAACTCGTCCAGCACTTCCTGGTCCCGCGATTCGGCCAGGGCGTCAACCAGCATGTCCCCGGCTCCGGCGCTCTCGTACAGCGCATCAAAGAGCCGCGTGGCGCGGGCGTTGACGATGGCCTTTGCCAGACGCTCGGCCTGATCGTCTGCCGCACTGAGCATCTTCGTGAGCTGATTGACCATGCCGGGGTTCACGTGCTTCTCAAGCCCCGTAATCACCGCCATGAGCGTGAGTTCCTCGGTCTCGTTCAGGCCGTCCACGAGGCAGATGATGCCCTTCATGGTGCCCACGCGTCCGAGCGCCTCGTAGAGCGCGTAGCGGACGTTGGGAGTCTCGGCCAGCCCTTTGTCGAAGGCGGCCACGAGACCGTCGGCACAACTTTTGTCACCGATGAACCCGAGCACGTTGGCGGCCAGCACCTTATGGTCGTCGTCACCGGTTTCGAAGGCTTCGAGCAGCAGCGGAATCACCGGGGAGCCGATGGAAATCATGGCGTCCGTGATGATCCGGCGCACCGTGGGGTTCTTGTGGTGCAGCTTGTCCACCAGAAAACGCAGGGTGTCGTCCGTCTGAATGGAGGCCAGCGCCTCAATGGACTTCCACGTGGTGATCTCGCACACTTCGTAGCGTTCCGGGGCCTCGCTCTCTTCCACAAGCCCCTTGAGTTCGGGAATGGAGTCGTGATCATTGAGCTTGCCCAGCGCTTCAATGCAGAGCGCCTGGATGAACGGATCTTCGTTGTTCAGAAATTTTCTGAAAGTGGGCAGCGTTGCGGGATCGCCGATGTGCGCCAGAGAGGTCAGCACTTCCATGAGGCGGTCCGGGTCCTCTTCGTTCTCCGCCAGCGAAGCCAGCACGGGGGCCGCTTGTTCGAAGCGGTGTTCCCCGGCCACGCGGATGCAGAGGGTCCGAAAGCCCGCATGTTCATCGGAAAGACCGCGAACGGTCCGCTCGGGATCCTGCGAAAGCACGGCGTTCAGGGCGTTGACCACCATGTAGTCGATGGAGGTGTCGCCGACGGGGACCTTCAGAAGGTCGATAAGGCCGGGCAGGGTCTGGGGATCCTTGCTGCCGGCCACCTCGTTCAGGATCGTTATCTGGTCAAGAAATTCCTTGCTTCGGAAATCGTCGAGAATCGACATGTAGCGCTCCGTTTTTCTCTTGGCGACAGTTCGTTACTCGAAACAGAATTCGATGGTGAACCCGCCGCTGTCCGTACTGAACGGGATGGCCATGATGGGAGTTTTCGCAACGTGGGAGATGGTGTGGTTGTCACCCATGATGACCGAGGGCGTGGAGCCTTCGAAGACGAGCCCCCTTTCGGCGAGACCGGCTCTTGCCTGTCCCGAGATCATGTTGGTCAGCTCACCCACCGCGTCCTTGACGTCGGTCATGATATCTTCGATTTCGTCGCCCAGCATGTTCTTGACGATGCTCACGGCGCACTTTTTGTCGAACGACATGGACACGCTGCCGTTCTTTTCGCCGGTGAGGCCGACGAGGCCGGTGACATCTCCGACGGCCGTGTTGTTCTTCTTGACGTAAGGCTTGCCCACCTTGGGCTTGACAAACGCCATGGTGGACAGCACGTCCACGGCAGCCTTGATGAAAGGTTTCGCCAGTTCAACGTCCATATGAAAACTCCTCTCGGAACTGCAGGAAACGGGTGCCGATCGGGCTTCGGTCCCTGTTGTTTGATGTGTACGTCAGACCATTCCCGTCATGCCGGAAATCGGGAGTGCCTACGAGTATTTTTTGGTAACGGTTTACGCAATATCGGTCAAGTCATGTAGAAAGATGCGTGGCACCGTTTTCCTGCCGCTTGCCCCGGCCGCATTCTGAATGTATCCCCCCTCCATGGAGAGTGACACATGACCCGCAGTGAAAACGGTGCGGCCTTCGGACAGGTGCTCGGGTGGGCCCTGTTCATCGCAGGCATATTCTTTCTCAACTTCCTTTCCCGCGTCACCTTCGGCCCGCTCATGCCGGTCATCCGCGAAGAGCTGGGCATATCACACGCGCAGGCTGGCAGCATTTTCCTCATGGTGGCCGTGGGCAACGCCCTCGGGCTGCTGCTGAGCGGTTTCGTCTCACGCAGGCTCGGACACCGTCGAACCGTGGGCGTTTCCGGGCTGATCGTCGGCCTCATGTGCCTGTCCATCGGCTTCTGCGACGGCCTTGCCACCCTGCGCGCCTTCACCGGCCTGCTGGGACTTGCGGCCGGTATCTACCTGCCCTCGGGGCTGACCTCCATCACCACGCTTATTCGCCGAGCAGACTGGGGCAAGGCGCTCGCGATACACGAGCTGGCGCCAAACACGGCCTTCGTACTTGCCCCGCTTCTGGCGGAGGCCGCTCTGCTTCAGGGCGACTGGCGCGACGCCTTCCGGCTGCTCGGCGCGTTGCAGCTGCTCGCGGGATGCGCCTTTCTGTGGCGCGGGCGGGGAGCCGATTTTCCGGGGATAGTCCCTTCGCCCGGCGCCATGCTCGCGGTGCTGCGGCGACCGGTGTTCTGGCTCTTCGCGCTGCTCTTCAGCCTTGCGGTGGGGGCCAGCGTGGGACCGTACTCCATGCTGCCGCTCTATCTGGTGGACGACCACGGCTACGCGCGCCCCGATGCCAACGGGCTGCTCGCGGCAGCACGCGTGGCGGGCATCTTTCTGCCCTTCTTCGCCGGATGGCTGGCCGACCGCATGGGCGGCCGCGCCGCGCTCGTGCTGTATCTGGCTCTGACCGGTTCGGCCACGGTGGGGCTCGGACTGGCCTCCGGCCCGTGGCTCCCCACCATGGTGCTGCTGCAGCCCGCGCTCTCCGTCCTGTTCTATCCCCCTGCCTTTTCGCTGCTCTCAGCGGCCTTCGACGACTCCGAGCGCAGCCTTGCGGTGTCGCTGCTCACGCCCATCTCCGCCACGGTGGGCCTCGGCCTGACTCCCACACTGCTGGGCTGGCTGGGCGACCACGGCCTGTTCGGACTCGGGTTCACGGGCCAGGGTGTCCTGCTGCTGGCCGCGCTGCTGCTTTTTCCAACCATGCCGCGCCGCTGACGCCCCCTTGCATTTCATGGCCTCTGGAGTACATTCGGGGAAAAATTCCCCGCGGAGGCACTCTATGAGCAAATGGACCATTCATCCCATCGTCATGGGCACCAAAGTGTTCGACAAAGGCATGATGACCTATCAGCACGACTACGGCACCCCCTACACCATCCCTATATACACCTGGCTGCTCAAGGGCGGCGACAAGACCGTGCTGGTGGATACCGGCGAGATGAGCCCGGTCATCTCCGAGGAGCGCGAGAAGGCCATCGGCGGCCCCATCCATACCTTCGAGAAAGGCCTAGAACTGCACGGCCTCAAACCAGAGGACATCGACGTGGTCCTGCATACCCACCTGCACAACGACCACTGCGAAAACGACTGGAAATGCTCCAACGCGCGCATCTACGTTCACGAAAAGGAGCTGGAACACATTCACGACCCGCACCCGCTGGATTTCCGGTACCTCGAAGACTACATCGACGACGTGGAAGAAAACGGCCAGCTGGAGATACTCGGCGGCGACGCCGAACCGCTGCCGGGCATCCGCATGGTGCATACTCCCGCCCACACCGAGGGCGGCATGTCCATATTGGTGGAGACCGAAAAAGGCACGGCCATGATCTGCGGCTTCTGCACCATTCTGGAGAATCTCTTTCCCCCCGTGGAAGTCAGGGCAATGGAGATGGAGGTCATTCCGCCGGGCACCCACATCAACGCCAATGAAGCATATGACATTCTCAAAAAAGCCAAGGACATGGCTGACATTCACATTCCGCTGCACGAGCCGCGCTTCGCGTCCGTGCCGGTAATACCGGAGCCCTGATGGACCCGGTTCTCCCGGCAGTGGCACCGGTCTTCGGACTGGTGCTGGCGGGGCACGCCCTGCATCGCATGAGCTTTCCGGCGCGGGCCTTCTGGCCCGCCTCGGAACGGCTCACCTACTACGTACTCTTTCCGGCGCTGCTGGTGGGCGGCCTTTCCGGGCGCGACTTCGAATCCGGAGCCCTGCCGCTGTCGCTTGCCGTGGGCGGCGCAATCCTCGCGGTGGCCGCACTCTTGTGGATTCTGCGCCCCCGTCTGCCGCTCTCCGGTCCGGTGTTCACCTCGGTCTTTCAGGGCGGCATCCGGCCCAACACCTACATCGCCCTCTCGCTGGCGGCGGCACTGCTCGGCGCGGACTGGATGAAGCTCTCCGCCGTGGCCCTGCTCACCGCCATTCCGCTGGTCAACGTGCTGTGCGTTCTTGTCCTCTCCCGCCACGGAGAAGGCAACGCCACGGGTGTTGGCGCCGTTTTTCGGCAACTTGCCGGAAACCCGCTGATTCTCGCATGCCTCACCGGAATGATTCTCAACGCGGCGGACGTCACTCTGCCGGTCGTGGCAGCGGATTTTCTGGACATACTCGGCCGCGCCGCGCTGCCCATGGGACTGCTTGCAGTGGGCGCGGGCCTCAGACCGGCGACTGCCGCAGGACATCTGCGCCCGGCAATGCTGAGTTCCGTGGCGCACCTGCTGCTCCTGCCCGCAGCGGCGTGGCTCATTGCCTCGGCCCTCGGCGCACAGCCGGACATGGTCAGGGCGGCACTGATATTCACGGCCATCCCGGTGGCGGCGTCCTCGTTCATCCTCGCGCGTCAGATGGGCGGCGACCATGAAGCGATGGCCGCAATCATCACGGTTCAGACCGCGCTGTCCATCCTGAGCATTCCCGTGCTTCTTTCTTTGGCCTGAGGGCGGCTTTTTCCACGCAGTGCACTTGTTTTTGCTCGTGAATTCTGGGATTACAAAGCAATTCAACCCAAGGAGTGAGGAATCATGGCGAAAGATTTCAGGCAATATCTCGAAGAAAGCGACCGCAGCGAAGACTTCGGCCGTTTCTTCAAGGAAATTGGCATCGGCTCCAAGATCGTGGCCTCCATTCAGGCCAGTTCGGTGCACGACTGCTCCCCTGCTGAAACCCTCGACGACCTGAAGGCGTACGAGACGTGGGAAGTCGCCCTCAGGCAGACCAACCGCCCCATCTACGTCACCCGCGTCGGCGTGTGGGAACACCTCTATGAAAAGGACTGGGCCAAAGATTTCGAACAGCCCGACTTCGGCCGCTTCCTCGAACGTGTTCAGATGCCGACCGCGGAAGTGCAGACCATGTTCGACGACCTCGTGTCCTTTGCGCTGGAAAACGAACAGCTCGAAAAGGAAGAGGACATCCACATGGTTGACCCTGACGAGCCCATCAAGAAGATCGACAAGAACAGGAAACTCTCCTGCGGCGGCTGCCAGTCCAAATAGCCCGTACCGCCCGCTCCCGCTCCGGGGGCGGGCGTTTTCCTTGCGCCATCCCTTGGCTCCCGGCCCTGCAGCAGGTACCATGGAGCCGCAATGAACAATGACAGGAAAACGCTCCGGCTCTTCGTCTACGGCACCCTGAAATCGGGCTTTCCGCAGCACAGACACTACTGTGGACCCGACGCCCGCACTTACGCCGCCACGGTGCCCGGCCACCTCTACCATCTCCCGCAGGGCTATCCCGCCGCCACGGTCCCCGCAGACACTATTATCGCTCACGGCAGTGCCGATCCGGACCTCGACGCATCTCTTCAGGACACGCATCAGCCCCATCCGGAAACCGGCCCTAACGCACCACGCATCCACGGGCAGGTCGTGGAGTTGGACGATCCCGGAAGGCTCCTGCCCGCCATTGATGATTACGAAGGGTTCACGCCCGACGGAACCGGCGATTATCTCAGGGTGCTGGTGACGGCCGACACCGCCGAAGGCCCGCGCACGGTATGGATGTATGCGATGAAATCCGTGCGCCGGGGGTTGCAGGTTCCCGGCGGACGCTGGCCCGAGGGCATGGACGGGCTGAAGGGCTGATCCGCCCTACTGCCGCTTCTCCATGTCTTCCAGCAGGATGTCCAGCGCCTGCACCGAGATGCGGATCTCCAGAAAGGACACGAAAAGCGACGTCAGCAAAAAGAACAGGCTGAGTCCGAAGAAAATCTGGCCCGCGAGAATCCAGTCCTCGAACAGACAGACCATGGACAGGATGCAGGTCAACATGGAGAGTACCCCGAAGCCCTGCATGTTGCGGATCATGTAGACCCTGCGGCGCAGGTTTTCCAGCTGCTTGCGCACGGACTCCTCGCCGCCGTTCTTGTACTGATCGTGCAGGGCGCGGATGCGAGCGCCGAGCGACAGGAAGCGGTTGGTGAAGGCCAGCATGAAAAGGGAAATGGCCGGGAACAGCAGCGCGGGCGTGGTCATGGATATCTTCACGGGAACACCTTTTTCCAAGAAGTTGCGGTCGCAAGATGATTCCTGCGGACCGCCACGGCTGTCAACGGAAATCGCACGAAAAAGGCGGGACGGGGCCAGAAGACCGCCGCCCCGCCCTTCGCACGGCCGCTAGTCGAAAAGCTCCATGGCCGCGTCCACGCTCCAGTCCTCATGCACCACCTTGTGCAGCGCCTTGACAATGCGCGAGGGGTCGGCGTGCTGGAAGATGTTTCGTCCGACAGAGAGACCGGAACCGCCCGCCTGAATGGAGTCGTGTACCATCTGCACGATGTCGCGGTCGCTCTCCAGCTTGGGCCCGCCCGCGATGACCACGGGCACGCCGCAGGCTCCGTTGACCACATTGCGGAAAGAGTCGGGGGCGCCGGTGTAGTTGACCTTGACGATATCCGCGCCCAGTTCAACGCCCACCCGCGCGCAATGGGCCACCACAGCCGGATCATACTCGTCCGTCACCTTGGGGCCGCGCGCATACATCATGGCAAGGACAGGCATTCCCCACTTGTTGGCCTCGGAACAGACCGCGCCCAGATCCGCGAGCATACGGGGTTCGGTCTCGTCTCCGAGGTTGATGTGCAGCGAAACCGCGTCCGCGCCGAGGCTCAGAGCATCCTCCACGGTTGCCACGAGGGTCTTGGCGTTGGGATACGGGGACAGGGAGGTGCTGGCGGAAAGATGGATGATCAGCCCGATGTCCGGACCGTAATTGCGGTGAGAGCAGCGAGGGATGCCCTTGTGCATGAGCATGGCGTTGGCACCGCCTTCTGCCACCTGATTCACGGTCTTGCGCAGGTCCACCAGCCCGTAAATGGGCCCCACGGTCACGCCGTGGTCGATGGGCACGACGATGGTCCTGCCGTTGTTACGGTTCATGATCCTTTCCATCCGGACGGCTTTTCCCAGCTGCATGTCGGTCTCCTGTGTTTTATGCCCAGACAGGCCCGGGCCAAAAAAAGAGGCCGCGGGCTCGGAGCCTGCGGCCTTGGTGATTGACGTTCATTCAACAGTCAGTGCACACCCCAGCCACAGGCGTTCCTAAAAAAGAAAAAGAAGAAAAAGAAACGGGCGGCTGTGATGTTCATGGCTTTTGAATATCCGCGTCGCGCGGGGGTTGTCAATAATTGTTTGCGTATCGATGCGGTGACGGCGGCCTCCCCGTTCGCGACGGGAAGACCGCCGGTCCGGAGTCTATTTGCGCAGGTGCGGCAGCTCGAAGCAGCCTTCGCTGACCATGCGTTCGATCTGGGCCACGTCCTTGTCGCCGCGGCCGGAGAGGTTCACGATGATGATCTGATCCTTCTCCATGTTCGGGGCGATGCGCAGGGCGTGCGCCAGCGCATGGGATGACTCCAATGCGGGAATGATGCCTTCCATCTGCGACAGCTCGAAGAACGCGTCCACCGCTTCCTTGTCCGAGGCGTGGACGTATTCGGCGCGGCCGAGATCCTTGAGGTGCGCGTGCTCCGGGCCGACGCTGGGGTAATCCAGCCCGGCGGAGATGGAATAGACCTCGGCGGGCTCGCCAGCCTCGTCCTTGAGCATGTATGAGTTGAAGCCGTGCATGACGCCCGGTTCGCCAAGGCAGATGCTGGCGGCATGCTCGCCGTACTCCAGTCCGCGACCGGAAGGCTCCACGCCCACGAGCTTCACGCCTTCGTCCTCCACGAATCCGGAGAAGATGCCGATGGCGTTGGACCCGCCGCCCACGCAGGCGATGCAGCAGTCGGGCAGTTTGCCTTCGGCCTTCAGCACCTGCTTTCTGGCCTCGCGGCCCACAACGGACTGGAACTCGCGCACCATGAACGGATACGGATGCGGCCCGACTGCGGAGCCGAGCAGGTAGAACGTATTCTCGGCGTCCTTGACCCATGCGTCGAGCGCCTCGTCAACGGCTTCCTTCAGCGTGCGCTGGCCGGACTCGGCCGGGACCACGTTCGCACCGAGCATCTGCATGCGGAACACGTTGAGCTTCTGCCGCTCCACGTCCACGGCGCCCATGTGGATGGTGCATTCCATGCCCATGAGCGCGGCGGTGGCGGCGGTTGCCACGCCGTGCTGTCCCGCGCCCGTCTCGGCAATGATCTTTTTCTTGCCCATGCGCTTGGCGAGCAGAATCTGGCCGATGGTGTTGTTGACCTTGTGCGCGCCGAGGTGGTTCAGGTCCTCGCGCTTGAGATAGATTTTCGCACCGCCCATCTTTTCGGAAAGATTGGCGCAGTGGTACAGCGGGGTTTCACGTCCGGAATAATTGCTGAGGTAGTAGTGAAGTTCCTCGATGAAGTCCGGATCGTTGCGATACTTCTCGAAAGCTTCGGCAAGCGTGTTGAGAATGGGAATGATCGGTTCCGGCACATACTGGCCGCCGTATTCTCCGAAAAAGCCTCTCGCGTCGCAGGTGGTAGTCGTCATTGTTCCTCTCTCCTTGATACATCCGGCAGCGGGCAGACCATACAAAAAACCGCGGTCAGCTTTCACTGCCGCGGTTGGGTATACCTGTTCTTTTCAGTTCTCGAATGCAGGCAAATACGTTCCCCCGGCGCTGTTACCAGCGCCACCACCAATTCTGCAGGGTGAAGGACGTATCGATTGCGAACTGCATGGCGAAAAGCTAGGCGAATTCCCGTAGCGTTGTCAAGCATCTTGCCGCACTGCCGATTTTTCTTGCCCTCAAACGGCCTTGGCCTTAGCGTGAGAGAATGGAATCCTCCGACGACCTCACCACGGGGCCGATCCCGAAGCACATACGCAATCTGGCGATACCGGCCAGCATCGGACTGTTCTTCAACACCATGTACAACGTGGTGGACACATGGTTCGCCGGGCGCATCGGCACCGAGGCACAGGCGGCCATGTCCCTCTCTCTGCCGGTGTTCTTTCTGGTCATCGCCCTTGGCAACGGGCTGGCCACCGGCTCCACTGCGCTCATCGGGGAAGCCCTCGGCGGTCGCGACCGAGAACGCGCGGCCTTCGTATCCATTCAGGCCGCCGTATTCGGTCTGCTGACGGGACTGATGCTCACGGTTGTCGGTCCCATCGCGGCCCGCCCCCTGTTCATCTTCATGGGCGCGAGCACCGCCTACCTCGACACCTGCATGGAGTACATGACCCCGATCTTCATCGGCGCGCCGCTGTTCCTGCTGGTGTACATGTTCAACGCGGTGCTTCAGGCCGCAGGGAACACCCGCATCTATCGGAATTTTCTCGTGGCCGGAGCCTTGCTCAACTGCGTGCTCGACCCATGGTTCATCTTCGGCGGATTCGGCCTTCCGGCCATGGGCGTGGCGGGCGTGGCCTGGGCCACCGTGGCAGTGCAGGCGGTGGGCGTGCTCTATCTGGGTTCTCGCGCCAGAAGAACCGGCTTGCTCAGCACCGGACGGGGGCGCTTCCTGATTCCATCTCCCCTGCACTTCGCCCAGATCGCCGGGCAGGGCTTCCCGGCCTCCGTGAATTACCTGACCATCGGGCTAGGCATGTTCATCATCAACCACTTTGTCAGCGATTTCGGCAAATCCGCCGTGGCGGCCTACGGAGTGGCCATGCGTGTGGAGCAGGTGGCGCTCATGCCGAGCATCGGCCTAAACGTGGCCGCTCTGGCCATGACCGCCCAGAACAACGGAGCCGCCGCTTATGACCGGGTGCGACAGTCCATGCGCACCTGTCTGCGCTACGGCGCGTGGCTCACGATCCCGGCCTGCGTGCCGCTTCTGATCTTCGCCGAGCCGTTCATGAGCTTCTTCAGTTCCGACCCTGACGTGATCCGCATCGGCGCGGGCTATCTGCGCGTGGACGCCGTGGCCCTGTACGGTTATGTGGTTATCTTCGTCTGCACCTCCACCCTTCAGGGGCTCAAACGACCCATGTTCGCCGTATGGCTGGGGATTGCCCGTCAGGCCGTCGCGCCCGCCCTGCTCTTCTGGTTCTTCACCCGCCACCTCGACTACGGCATCTTCGCCATCTGGCTTTCCATCCTCGGCATCGTCTGGGTCTCGGCAGCGGTCTCCCTCAGATATGCCCGCAAGGAAATCGCCTCCAGACTGTCAAACCAATGAGTCTAATCCCCTTTTCAAAAAAGGGTTATTTCTATAGCATACGTTTCATCATAAAACCTCAACGGAACGGCTCCGTGTGAATAAAACGGTCATTACGGCGACACTGGTCACCGCTCTCCTCAGCATCGCACTGCTCGCGGTCACGCACGGCCTTGAACAGGAGCGCCATGCCCGACGCCAACGAATGGCCGTTTACCATACCCTTTCCAATGTCCAGACCCAGCTGCGCTGCGCCGCAAGCGAGCGGGCCATGCACCTTCGCTTCTTCCGCGACCGCGCCGCCGAGTTGCCCGCTCTCGACCGTACCTCCCTGTCCCGCCTGACCAAGGCGCTTGTCAGAGAGACCCCGGGCATCAGTTCGCTGGAAGTATTCCACGAAAATCGGCTGCTGTGGATCTATCCCGAACGCCTGACGAGTCTGGTGGGCACCGCGGAGACGGCACTCATTCCCCGTCGGCTGCTTGCCCGGCTGGATACCATGGACACGCCTTCGCAGGTGTTACTGACGCCCCCCATGCCGGACGATCACAAAGGGACGGACGTGGCACTCATGACCACCATCAGGCGTCAAGAACAATCAGGAACCGTGCCGCAGCCATGGGGGTACGTGGTACTCTTCATCGACAACCAGACGTTCCTGCGTCAGGCGGGCGTGGTCGAAGCCTTTCCCAACCTGCGCGTGGCGGTCCGCGAGGCGGGGCAGGACAGCCAGTTCATTTACGGCGGTCCGGCGGTCTTCGAGGCAGCCCCCGTTCGGCTCGACGTCCGGGTACCCGGGGCTGACTGGGAACTGGCAGGCATCCCCGCCGAGGGCTGGAGCGACTCCCCCTATCTCTTTCAGATATGGGCATTCGGTCTGCCACTGGCGCTGATCGGCACACTGGGTGCGTGGCTGCTGACGAGGCAGCTTCAGCTGCGCGCGCGTGAACGGGAAGAATACCGCCACCTCGTCCAGAACGCCCGAACCATCATCCTGCGCTTCGACATAGCGGGACGCATCACCTTCATGAACGAATACGGCCTGCAGTTCTTCGGCTACGAGGAAAAGGAACTGCTGGGACAGCCCATCATCGGGACCATCGTGCCCCCGGGGGCGCTCTCCGCAAGCGACATGCGCCGCATGCTCATCCGGCTCATCGATTCTCCCGGCAAACACTCCTTCCACGAAAACGAAAACGTACTTGCCAGCGGCGAACGGGTCTGGGTCGCATGGTCCAACAAGGCCGTGCTCGACGGACGCAAGCGGGTTAAGGAAATCCTCTCGGTGGGAACGGACATCACGGAACGCCGCCGCTTTGAGGAAGCCTTGCGCGAAAGCGAGAAGAAGCACCGTATGTTGGCGGAAAACATCACGGACGTGATATGGGGGCTCGACGCCAACCTGAACTTCACCTACATCACCCCCTCCGACCGACAACTGAGGGGATATCCCCCTGAAGAAGTCCTCAACCGCCCGCTTTGGGATTTCGTGGCTCCGGGATCCCGCGCGACGCTGCTTGACGGAGTGGCGGAGATCGAAGCCGCAGAAGGCACGGAGGAGCCGCTCAAGTCCCTGCGCATGACGCTGGAACTCACGCGAAAGGACGGCGGCACCGTATGGGTGGAGACCCTGTGCACCATCCTTTACAGCGAGGATGCCAAATTCGTGGGGTTGCAGGGCGTCTGCCGTGACATTACCGACCGCATCCGCATTCAGGCCCTGCGCGAGGACGTGGAGCGCATGGCGCGGCACGATCTCAAAACGCCGCTGTCCGCCGTCATCGGTCTGCCCGCCGAAGTGGCGAAGGAAGGGGTCAATGACCGCCAGCGCGAACTGCTCGACGTCATTTCCCGCGCCGGCAAATCCATGCTCGACCTCGTGAACCGCTCTCTGGACCTGCACAAGATGGAGACCGGAACCTACGAGCTTCAGGCCGAACCGGTGGACCTCGGGCGACTGCTCAACCAGATCCGCGCGGAACTGCGCTCGCTCGCCTCGGACAAGTCCCTGAGCATTGCGCAGGAGAACGGCGAGGAATCCGTGATCGTCATGGGTGAGGAGGTGCTGCTGCACAGCATGATTTCCAACCTGCTCAAAAACGCCATGGAGGCCTCCCCCGAGGGGGCAGCAGTTTCCATCCGACTCCGCACCGCCGGACATCAGGCCATGCTCACCATCCGCAACAAGGGCGAGGTCCCCAAAGAGCTCCGGGAGACGTTCTTCAACAAGTACTCCCGCTCCAAAAAGTCGAGAGGCTCAGGACTCGGCACCTACTCCGCCCGCCTCGTGGCCCGCACCCACGGCGGCGACATCGTCCTCAACACTTCTCTTTACGGCGAGACAGAAATCTCCGTCTCCATCCCGCTCATGCGCGGATAGGACTTCCCACCCGCTTAGGCCAAGACAGAAAAACGGGCCGCCCCCGAAGGAACGGCCCGAAATGATCAGCTATTCAGCGCCCAAACGCGCTATTCGATGATGGTGCCGATGCGGCCGAACCGGATATCCGTAAGAGATTCCCACGACCAGTAGATGAACAGGGCCTTGCCCTCTATGGCGTCACGATCCACGAAACCCCAGAAGCGTGAGTCATGGGAGCCGTCACGGTTGTCGCCCATGACGAAGTATTTGCCCTCGGGCACGGTGATCTTCGGCATCTGGTCGCGATGGGACATGCGGCCCTTGCCGTTGAAGTACTCGTCATACTGATCGGGCGGGAGCACGTCGGGCATGCTGGCCGGTCGCGGGTACACCATGCCGCTCGTGTACTGAGTGAAGTCCTCGTTCACGGGCTGGCCGTTGCGGTAGAGCTGCTTGCCACGGATCTCCAGCGTGTCGCCGGGCACGCCAACGATGCGCTTGATGAAGTCCACGTCCGGGTTTTCCGGGTACTCGAACACGATGACGTCATTATGGTCGGGATCCGTGACCGGAACGATTATATGATCCGTGAACGGCATCTTCACACCGTAAAGGAACTTGCTGACCAGCAGGTGATCGCCGATCTGAAGCGTCTCCAGCATGGAACCGGAAGGAATCTTGAACGCCTGCACGATGAACGTGCGGATGAACAGAGCCAGCAGTCCGGCCACCACCAGTATTTCAAGCGTCTCGCGAACGCTTCGGGTCAGGTCCTTCTTCATGAGATTACTCCGATTGGTGTCGGCTAATCCTCGTCGGTCTTGAGCACGGCGAGAAACGCTTCCTGTGGGATTTCGACGTTGCCCATGCGGCGCATGCGGCGCTTGCCTTCCTTCTGCTTTTCCAGAAGCTTGCGCTTACGGGTGATGTCGCCGCCGTAGCACTTGGCGGTAACGTCCTTGCGAAGGGGCGGATTGCGCTCCTTGGCCACGATGCGGCTGCCGATGGCTGCCTGTATGACGACCTCGAACATCTGCCGAGGGATGCTTCTCTTGAGTTTGAGCGCAATGGAGCGCCCCACGCGGGCGGCCTTGTCGCGGTGGACAATGCAGGAGAACGCGTCCACCGGGTCGCCGTTGATGAGCATGTCCAGCTTGATCATGTCCGCCTCGCGGTAGTCGATGACCTCGTAGTCGAGGGAGGCATAGCCCTTGGTGCTCGACTTGAGCTTGTCAAAGAAGTCGAACATGATTTCCGCGAAGGGAATCTCGTAGGTGATGATCACGCGGTTGGTGGACATGTAGGCGATGTTCTTCTGGATACCGCGCTTTTCTTCGCACAGCGCCAGCACCGCGCCGACAAAGTCGTTGGGCACGTGGACTTCCATGCGCACGAACGGCTCGCGAACACGCTCGATTTTGGTCGGATCCGGGAGCTTGCTGGGGTTGTCGATGACCAGCTCCTCGCCGTTGACCGTGGTCACGCCGTACACCACACTGGGTGCGGTGGTAATCAGACGCGCCTGAAATTCACGTTCCAGCCGCTCCTGAATGATCTCGATGTGCAGCAGCCCCAGAAAGCCGCAGCGGAAGCCGAAGCCCAGCGCCTGCGACGTTTCGGGCTCGAAGGTGAAGGCCGCGTCGTTGAGCTGGAGCTTTTCCAGCGCTGCCTTGAGCGGCTCGTATTCGGAAGGTTCCACGGGATAGAGCCCCGCGTACACCATGGGCTTGACCGGTTTGAATCCGGGGTAGGCATTCTCGCAGGGACGCTTCACCTTGGTGATGGTGTCGCCCACGGGCGCGTCGCCCAGATCCTTCATGGATGCGCTCACAAATCCGACCTCGCCCGGTCCGAGGCTCTTCACCTCTCTGGGATCGGGCATGAAGATTCCCATGGCCGTGACGTCGAACTTCTTGTCGTTGGACATGATGCGAATCTCGTCGCCCTTCTTGAGGGTGCCGTCCACGATGCGCACCAGCACGACCACGCCCTGATAGGAGTCGTACCACGAGTCGAAAATGAGCGCCTTGAGCGGGGCCTCGGGATCGCCTTCCGGCGGCGGGAGCATGTCCACCACCGCGTCCAGCACCCGGTCCACGCCTTCCCCGGTCTTGGCGGAGATGCAGATGGGGTCGGAGCAGTCGAGGCCGATGCTCTCTTCGATCTCTTCGGCGATGCGCTCGGGTTCGGCGCTCGGCAGATCGATTTTGTTCAGCACGGGGATGACTTCCAGGTCGTTGTCCAGCGCCAGATAGACGTTGGCCAGCGTCTGGGCTTCCACGCCCTGTGTGGCGTCCACGACGAGAAGCGCGCCCTCGCACGCCGCGAGACTTCGGGATACTTCGTAGCTGAAGTCCACGTGGCCCGGCGTGTCGATGAGGTTGAGGATGTATTCCTCGCCGTTGCTGTGCTTGTACGGGATGCGGACCGCCTGCGACTTAATGGTGATGCCGCGTTCGCGTTCCAGGTCCATCCTGTCGAGATACTGGTCCTTTTTCTGGCGTTCGGTCAGCAGCCCCGTCATTTCGAGAATGCGGTCGGCCAGAGTGGACTTGCCATGGTCGATGTGCGCAATGATGCTGAAATTTCTGATATTTTCTCTTTTCATAGTGTGCAGGCCCGGCGGGTTGATGTTTGGACGCAATTGAAGGCCCGGGGTTGCCGGGGAAGCAGGAGATGCTTTTTACGGCACTTCCGTCCATGTGTCCAATATAATGAACCCCGCCGTTTAACAAGCGTGTCGGTTTTCGTAAACTCAGCCCGTATGGCCGTTACGCGCACGGTATGCCAGAAGAATTCCCGGAATGCCGATGGAAGTGAATCCCATGAGGGAATATTGCAGCGACTTCACGTACAGGTCGATGTTCTGCGACGTGACCGGGTTCTGCCCCAGCATATGGGCCATGACCATGGTGATGAGGATCATGCCCGAGGTCATACCCACCGTGCGCATGGTGGCGGTCATGGCCGATGCCACGCCCAGATGCCGTGGCCCCACGCTGCCCATGATGGAACTCATGTTCGGGGTGGCGAAAAAGGCCGTCCCCACGCCCACGAGCAGCAGCACGGACACCACGTGCGGCAATCCGCTGTCCAGCCCGATGAAAGAACCGAGTGCGACCCCGGAGATGGAGAGCAGCATGCCGGTCCCGGCCAACAGGCGCGTCGGCAACCTGTCCGACAGCCTGCCCGAAATGGGCGAGAGCACCGCCATGGTCAACGGCTGTATCACGAGAATGCCCCCGGCCTCGTGCGCGGTCATCCCCCGCCCGTACTGCAGGAACACGCTCAGCAGGAACGTCACGCCGAATGTGGCGGTATAGTTGATGTACTGAGCCATATTACCGAATGAAAACACCCGGTTACCACGGAACAGGCGCATATCCAGCAACGGATGCGTGCAAAACAGCTCCCATACAACGAATCCGGCCACGGCCGCCAGTCCCGCCCCCAGCCAGTAGACGCCGTAAGGCTCGTCGAACGAGGAGCTGCCGAATACGGCCATGCCGATGCCAGAGACCGAAAGAGCCGCCCCAAGCCAGTCGAATCCGCCTTCCGTGCGTCTGCTGAACCTCATGGGCAACCCGCGCACCGAGAGCCAAAGCGCCGCAAGGCAGGGCACGAGCCCCGTGAAGAGCACCCAGCGCCAGCCGAACATGGTGGTCACCATGCCGCCCAGATACGGCCCCGCCGAGATGCCAAGATATATTCCCGTCACCGAGATGCCGATGGCCTTGCCGCGCTCCTCCGGCGGATACGCCTCTGCCAGAAGCGCCATGCCCGGCGAAACCATCATGCTCCCCGCAAATCCCTGAAACAGCCTGAGCAGCACGAAATGCTCCATGTCGTGCACAAACCCGAGCGCAAGAGTGATCAGCTGGTACAGAGCCAGCCCGATGGTGAAGATCAGTCCGCCGCCGAACATGTCGCACAGCCGCCCCACGGGAAGCAGCAGCATGGCTACCGCCGCAATGTACGAAGACTCCACAAGAGACAGCCCCACCGCACTGGCTCCCAGCTCACGCCCGATGGCAGGCAGCGCCACGGCAATTCCGGAAACCATGTAGGGAACCGCGAACTGTGTCGTGGTTATTGCAAATAATATTGAATGCTTATTTTTAGATTCCATGCTCAGAAAATCCCCAAGGGCGCACCCGCGGACCGCAGTCCGATCCGGTGCGCCCTCAAATAGTTTACGGTGCAACTAATCCAGTCCAAGGGGAGTGTCAACCGCAGGTCGCGGTTGTGAAAAAGTTCATTACATGGAGTTGATGAGGGTGTTGCCGCTGCCGCCCTTTTCGCCGCCCACGGCCCGGGCCGCCTTGGCGTCCTTGTCCAGCTTGGCCATGATGTCTCTGACGAATCTGCGCATGGTCGTCCGCTGGACCGGAGTCCTGACCTTGGTGCCGTTCTTCATCTCCGCGTGAATCTCGAACAGCACGTGTGCGTTGGGTCCCTTGGCGTAACTGTCCTGCTTGGAGGCAATTATCTTGACGGATTCGAAGACGTCCCGGTGCTTCCCGAGGTAGGTGCGCAGGCGCTCCATGCCGTCTTTGGGGACATCACCGCTCTTCAGGTCCCCGGTAAAGGAGATTGGCGGGCTGTTATGCGAGGAGAAAAAAAGCGGGCTGCGCCCTTCGAAGAAATCCAAACCGAAAAAGACGACCAGTGAGCCAATCGCGATAATGGCAAGCAGCACGTTCCTGATCACTTCGGTATTTGACACTCTCGACCTGGCAACCATATGTTCCCCTCTTTGCTGACGCCTTCAGTCAGTCTATAGCACAGCGTTATAACAGGTCAAGATGACCGCTTCTCACGGGAAAATCCATGTTCGCCACGCTTCTCAAAGGTATGATCATCGGCCTGTCAATCGCCGCCCCCGTTGGCCCCATGGGCGTTCTCTGCATCCAGCGCAGCCTCTCGGGAGGAATGCGCGGCGGCATGGCCGTCGGGCTCGGTGTGGCAGTCGCCGACGCCCTCTACGGCGCCGTTGCCGGCTTCGGCCTGACCTTCATTTCCGGCTTCCTGCTCGACCATCAGGCATGGTTCAAGATAATCGGCGGCTTCATTCTGCTCTGGATGGGTATCAAGACCCTTCGCCAGCCTACCGACATGCCCAAAACCGTGGCCACCCCGAAGCCCGGCGGTCTCGCCGAGGACTTCGGAGCATCGTTCCTGCTCGGCCTGACCAACCCCGCCACCATCGTCTTTTTCATGGCCGTCTTCACCGCCTTCGGTTCCGAAGGCCTGACCTTCGATGCACTCGGCGCCTGCGTTCTGGTCCTCGGCGTATTCCTCGGATCCACCGGCTGGTGGGCCTTCCTCAGCGCCGCATCCAACCGCATGAGAAACCGCCTCACAGCCAAACTGCCGCTTGTCACGAAGATATCCGGCGGCGTCATCGCCGCCTTCGGCATCGGCTCCTTCGCCAGCCTCATCATGTAATTTGCTTTTTTCCCACGCTGGAGTACCCTTCTGCAAAACCCGGAGCAGGAAATGGCCGAAGGCAAAGATCTCGACATACTGGAAATGCCCTTCGAAGGACTCGCCGCCTACTGGCTGTCCATCCGTAAGATAATGGACACCAGAAAAGGCAAGACCATCGTCCGCGACGAACTCGAAGGCACCACGGAAATCTTCATCCGGCACCTGCTGGAAACCGTCTTCTCCAAAATGGATGAAGGACTCGTACGCAAACTCGCCGAAGTTAAAAAAGACACCCTGCTCGACGATTATCGCCGCAAGATAGACCTCATGCGGCTCTCCCTGTTCGCCATAGCCTCCGGCGAGAACCCGCGCGTCACGCTCGTGCGCATGGACTCCAAATTCTCGCACGCCCCCCTCTCCGAAAAAAAAGCCTTCGAAATGGCCTCCGGACTCGTCCAGGCCGTCAAACAACAGGACGCCGACCTCGCCACCCTGCTCGCCGTAGACCACAAAATCCGCTTCGACCAGCTGGTTGTCAAACTGCTCTTCTTCACCATCTACGCACGAAGAGAAGGACGCACCGGACTCGACCGATTCCTCGGATACACCAAGTCCCGCTACTTCACCGAAGGACTCTCCCTCGCCATAGACAACTTCGAACCCGACTTCCTCGCCTACCATCTGGAAGGAATCCGAGACCAGACCATCAACGAAACCAGCCGCAAAATGGATATGTCCCTCGAAATGGCCCTCGGCATCAGAGCCAAAATGCCCTACGACGACGTATTTCGCATCGCCAAAGCCTACATGCCCGGATAAATCGTCTCCGACGGGCAGGGGCGCTGCCCCTGCACCCCGCCAAAGGGGCGGGCCCCCTTTGGAATCCCTGAGTTGTCAGCGGTGTTGCAGCTGCCGGGTTCATGCGGTCGCACTCCTCGCGTCCAAGCTGCAACCCCGCTGACGGGGGTTTGGGAGCTGTGGGGCTTGGCTGACGGGCTTCTGTAGCAAAACTTAGTTAAGCGGGATTCCGTCAGCCCGCAGACTTCCCACCTGTACTTCCAACAAAGCTTCTGCTCCCGCCAATCAAGTACCGCAGCAATGCCGATCGAGGCATAGAGGCTCTTTTGACCGGTCACGCAGGTCCGGGTGGTGTTTGTTAGCCACAAACGTTTCACCCGGAGCAGTGACCGCGTCATAGAGCCTCTCGCCGAGAGCGGCGGCTCACCCCCAACAGCGCAGTTTTTGCCTTCTTTTTTCTGCGCAAGCAAAAAAGAAGGTCGGCCGACAGGCCGAAACCTGCAACTGGTGCAAAACGGCAATGCCTCCGGCGGGCCCTTCAGGCGGACCAAAGGGGCGGGCCCCCTTTGGAATCCCTGCGTTGTCAGCGGGGTTTGGGAGCTGTGGGGCTTGGCTGACGGGCTTCTGTAGCAAAACTTAGTTAAGCGGGATTCCGTCAGCCCGCAGACTTCCCACCTGTACTTCCAACAAAGCTTCTGCTCCCGCCAATCAAGTACCGCAGCAATGCCGATCGAGGCATAGAGGCTCTTTTGACCGGTTACGCAGGTCCGGGTGATGTTTGTAGGTACAAACATTTCTCCCGGAGCAGTGACCGCGTCATAGAGCCTCTCGCCGAGAGCGGCGGCGCCCCCCCAAAAGCGCAGTTTTTGCCTTCTTTTTTCTGCGCAAGCAAAAAAGAAGGTCGGCCGACAGGCCGAAACCTGCAACTGATGCGAAACGGCAATGCCTACGGCGGGCCCTTCAGGCGGACCAAAGGGGCGGGCCCCCTTTGGAATCCATGCGTTGTCAGCGGGGTTGCCGCTGACGGGTTCATGCGGTCGCACTACTCGCGTCCAAGCTGCAACCCCGCTGACGAGAATTATATGGTTCTGTGCGTTTTGGCTGACGAACTCTGTTAGCAGAGTTCAACTAAACAAGACTCTCTCAGCTCACACATTTCCCCCTCGGAACTCCCATAAAACCATCCACTCCCGCCAACCAAGTACCGCAGCAATGCCGATCGAGGCATAGAGGCTCTTTTGACCGGTCACGCAGGTCCGGGTGGTATTTGTGTTCACAAACGTTTCCCACGGAGCAGTGACCGCGTCATAGAGCCTCTCGCCGAGAGCGGCGGCGCCCCCCCCCCAACAGCGCAGTTTTTGCCTTCTTTTTTCTGCGCAAGCAAAAAAGCCAGCCGACAGGCCGCAACCTACAACTGGTGCTCACAGGAGAGTCAACGCTCGGGCCGCAAGGCCCGACGACGCCTCCCTCGCCCATCGCACTTGCTGTTCGGAAATCTACTTTGCCTGATCGGCCTTGAGCTGTCCGCATGCGGCGGCAATGTCGGCACCCATACTGCGGCGAATAAAGGCGGTCATCCCTTTCTGCTTCAGGATGTTCTGGAAGGCTTCGGCATCCTCGCGCGACGGCGCGTGATACGGCATGTCTTCGGTGGCGTTGTAGCTGATGAGGTTTACCTTGCAGCGCAGGCCGGAGAGAAGTGTGGCCAATTCGCGTGCGTGCTCGGGACGGTCGTTGACGCCGCCGAGCAGCAGGTATTCGATGGTGATGCGCTCACGGGGGCGCATGGGGTAGGCTCGCAGTGCTGCTACGAGGTCGTCGATATGGAATCGGGCGGCTTTGGGCATGATTTGTTCCCGCAGGGCCTGATTCGGGGCGTGCAGAGAGATGGCCGGCAGGGCCATCTCGGAATCGCCAAGGGTGCGCAGTTGATCCGGAAAGCCCACGGTGGAAACCATGGAGCGGCGCCATGAGATGTTCAGCCCCTTGGTGTCGGGCAGGGTCCCGAGCACCCGCAGCAGGGTATCCAGATTCAATAAAGGCTCGCCCATGCCCATGAACACGAGATTCTTGAGCGGCGGCAGATCATTGTCTTCCAGATGCTTTCTGGCGGCCAGCACCTGACCGAGAATCTCGCCATGGGTGAGGTTGCGCTCGAATCCCATGAGGCCGGTGTTGCAGAAGGTGCAGCCCATGGCGCACCCAGCCTGTGTGGAAAGGCACTGGGAGTAACGGTCATGCATGGGGATGATGACGGACTCGATGCGCTTGCCGTCCTGCATCCTGAAAAGGAACTTGGTGGTGCCGTCTTCCGAGACCTGCGTTTTTTCGATTTCCGGCCAGCGGACCTCGCATTTCTCCTTCAGGGCTTCGCGCAGGGGCTTGGCGATGTTGGTCATGGCGTCGAAGTCGGCCACGCCTTTCTGCCACATCCATTGCCAGAGCTGCTCGGCGCGAAAGCGCGGCAGCCCGAGCTCCTGCGTGCAGAAGGTTTCGAGTTCGGTACGGGTCAGGTCCAGAAGATTGATCATGTTTACCTCGCCCGGGCAATGTAGGGCCGTGGGCGGTTGTGTCAAGTACGCGATGCGGGCGGATCAGCGGACGATGGTGTGGATGAGCGTGAAGAGCATCACGGCCACGAGCACGGCCAGCAGCAGATTCGTTATGTTCTGCCTGCGTCTGGCGCGCTTTTCCTTGCTGCGGGTGAACTGGCCCGTGATGAACAGGATCAGCAGCAGGATGACGATGACTTTGGTCAGCATGCCCATGGTCAGGCTTCCTGCATCCAGATGATTCCCGCCTGACGACCGGTGCGTCGTTCCGGGACGGGAGCGTTGCGGTAGGAGTAGAAGCTATCGGTCATGGTTTTGGTGCACAGGTCGATGCCGCTGATGTTTTCGTCGCGCAATCCGGCAGCCAGAAGTTGATAGCGGGTCAGGGCCCAGAGGTCCACGCAGTTGGTGGCCGGATCGCGGAACTGTTTGAATTTCGCTCCGAACTCTTCTTCGAAGTTGGTGAATTCGGCATGCAGCGGGCCGAGGCTGGGGCCTCGCACGGCGAGGAAATCTTCGGGGCGAAGCCGGTAACGTTCGCAGATTTTTTTGACAGCGGAGACGGGGAACCCGGCCACGTTGCCGCGCCAGCCCACATGCAAGGCGGCGATAAAGTTGCCGGAGCGATGGGCCAGCATCACCGGCTGGCAGTCGGCGGTCTTGATCATCAGCGCCTGCCGCTTGCGTGTGGTGGCCATGCCGTCGCCCTTGAGCACGGGCTGATCGGTGGCCTTGGACGGCGCAGGCTCGAAATGCACCTCGGTGCCGTGAACCTGAAGGCATTCACCCCAACTGCGGAAGCCGAACTGTTCCTGAAGGGACTCGCGGTTCTCGGCGACGGCACGCGGGTCGTCGCCAACTTCGTAGGAAAGGTTTGCCGCATCAAAAGGTTCGCACGAGATGCCGCCGAGCCGGGTGGTGAAGGCGCAGCCCACGCCCGGCAGAAGATCGAACCGGTGAGTGAAGGTGGCTATCTGGACCATATCTGTTCCTCTTCCGCGATCATCTTGACCGGCACGTCCCATTGCTCCGTGTGAATCTCGTCGACCAGCTGGAATCCGTAGCACACGCCGATGGTGACGCAGTCAACCATTCCCGAGCTGGCGAGCAAACGGTCGTAGTAACCGCCGCCGTGTCCGAGACGGTTGCCTACCCTGTCAAAGGCCACGCCGGGCACGAGGGCGAGATCGGGCGTGAAGTCCGCCACGATGGGGCAGGCCTTGTCCGGCTCCATGATCTCATACATGCCGGGGACGAGGTCCTCGCCGCAGGTGACGCAGGCAAGGTCCATGCATCCGGGCTGCTCCGGACGGCATCGGGGCAGGAGCACCCGGTCGCCGCGCTGCCAGAGTTCGGCCACCAGCGGACGAATGTCCACTTCGTTTCGCGCGGGCCAGTAGACCAGCACTTCGCGGGCATTTTTCCATTCTGACAGGCTGCGGATGTTTGCCGCCACAGCGAGGCTGCGGGACGCGGCGTCCTCCGGCTTGAGGGCCTTGCGCTCGGCCAGCATGGCGGCTCGAAGATCGTGCTTTGCTTGCATCTGCGAATCCTTAGCATGGGCAGGCGGCACAATCCAGCCCGGACCGGAGCGTTCCGCACCACCGATATCAGTGGCGCAATGGGCGCACCCATGCCGAAATAAACCGCTCGCCGCCGGTAGAGGGCCGAACTGTTTTCTGGTATATTTCCGAACTGTCCGGCGGAAATGTCGGGCTGACGGAATCATGCAGCAACCACAAGGAGAGAGCATGTACTGGATCGCATTCGGCGACGTGCATGAGAGCACGGCGGCCATGGCGGACATCCCCGGCATACGCGAAGCCGCCGGGGTCATCGTCACCGGCGACCTGACCAACTGCGGCGGCAAAACGCAGGCTGGGCGGGTGCTGGAGGCCATCCGCGCGCTCAACCCGGTCATCCACGCCCAACCGGGCAACATGGATACGCAGGAAGTTACGCGCTTTCTGGAGGAATCCGGCGTGATGCTGCACCGTCAGGTGCGCGAGCTCGCCCCGGATCTGTGCCTGATAGGCGTCGGCTATTCCACGCCCACGCCCTTCAACACGCCCGGCGAGGTCCCCGAAACGGACATCGCCGCGTGGCTCGACGAGCTGGACGAAGCCAGCGCCGGTTACAGCCACCGCATTCTCGCCATTCACGAACCGCCGGGCGAGAGCAAGCTGGACGTGGTCGGCGGCGGGCAGCACGTGGGTAGCGCCGCGGTGCGAAGCTTCATCGACAAGGCGCGGCTCGACCTGGTGATCACCGGGCATATCCATGAAGCCAAGGGACGCGACGACATCGGCGGCACGCCGGTCTTCAACCCGGGCATGGTGGCCGGTGGCGGATTCGTGCGCATCGAATTTGCCGACGGAAAGGTCGCGGCCACGCTGGAGAGCGTCTAGTGGCGGCTGGTCGCATCAATTTCATATGGGTGGGCAAGCTCAAGAAAAAGTTCTACGCCGACGGCTGCGCTCACTACCATAAAAAACTTTCGCGCTTTTATAAACTGGACGAGCGCGTGGTGCGTGACGGACCGGGGAAGCTTCCCGCGCCGGAACGCAATGCCAAAGAAGGCGAAGGGATTCTCGCCAAAGCTGGCAAGAACGACCTGCTGGTGGTGCTCGACGAACATGGCGAGCAGACCATGTCGCGCGGGTTTGCCAAGCTGCTGACCCGCTGGACCGACATGCCCGGCGTGGAGCCAACCTTCGTCATCGGCGGTCCCTTCGGGCTTTCGGATGAGGTGAAGGCAGCGGCAAGACACACCATGCGTCTTTCGGACATGACCCTGCCGCACGAGCTGGCCCGGCTCATGCTCATGGAACAGCTCTACCGGGCCGCCTGCATCCAGAAAGGCATCCCCTACCATCACGACTAGCGAGGAATTTCCAATGATAGACATGGATTATCTGAACCGTCTTCAGGAATACCTGACCAACGGAGACTGTGAGTTCGAGTTCGACAATTGCGACGAGGAAAAGCGTTACGAAATCCTCGACGGGTTGGAGAAGCTCATGGACGTGGCGGAACACGCCGACGAACTGGCGACAAAACTGATTTTCAAAGGCGGTCTCGGCGCATTGGCCGGGGTCGGAAGCGAAAAGGAGTAATAATGGACTCCAGAGAGAAAGCCAAACAACTGCTGACCGAATTCAAGGGCGACACTTACAGCTACGGCCTCGGCGTGTACGAGGAACTGGCGCGCCATACTGCGGAGCTGGGCAAGCGGGCCCTGTTCGTTGGACGCCTCGCCAGCCCGTGGTTCGCTCCGCTTCGCGAGCGCGCCCTCAAGGCACTGGCCGATGCGGGTGTTGAAGTGGTGGGCGAATGCCGCGGCGCATACCCCAACGCGCCGCTTGAAGATGTCTACCGCATGCACTCGCACATCATGCACAAGAAGCCCGACGTCATCGTGACCGTGGACGGCGGTTCCGGTATCGACGCCGTGAAGTCCGCCGTGGTTCTCGCGGCTCTCGGCGACGTGGAGCCGGAGATCGACCCGTTCTTCGGCATGGGCAAGGTGGCCGAGGCGCTTGAAAAGCACGGCCGCACACTGCTGCCCACGGTGTCCGTGATGCTCGCCGCAAGCTCCGCCGCACATCTGACCAAGTATTCCAACGTCACCGACAACATCAACGGCCAGAAATATCTGGTCATCGACGAAGCGGTGACGCCCACGCGTGCGGTGTTCGACTACGAAGTGACCTCCACGCAGCCCGCAAGCCTGACGCAGGACGGCGCCTTCGACGGCATCGGCCACTGCGTGGAAGTGTATTTCGGCGCGGGGCCGGAGACAGAGGAAAAGTGCGCTGAGATCTGCGAAGCCGGCGTGGACCTCGTCATTCGCGGCCTGCTCGCGCTGACCGATAATCCCGACGACAAGGAAGCACGCATGGACCTCGGCCTCGGCACCGACCTCGGCGGTCAGGCCATCATGGTCGGCGGCACCAGCGGCCCGCACCTCAACAGCTTTTCCCTCGTGGACGTGGTCTCTCACGGCCGGGCCTGCGCCCTGATGGAGCCGTACTACACCGTGTTCTTCGCTCCGGCCATCGAGCACAAGGTGCGCCGCGTGGGTGAAATCTACCGCAAGCACGGCCTCATCACCGAAGATCTTGCTGCCCTGAGTGGTCGCGAACTGGGCGAAGCCGTTGCCAGAGGCATGCGCGAACTGAGCCTTCGGGTGGGCTTTCCTGAAAAGCTCAGCGACCTGCCTAACATGACCCGTGAGCACATCACGCGTTGCCTCGAAGCCGCCAAGAATCCGGCGCTCGAATCCAAGCTCAAGAACATGCCCGTGCCCCTGAACGCCGACCTCGTCGACGAGTACATGGGACCGGTGCTCGAAGCCGGTTACACCGGCGACTTCTCCGTCATCAAGAACATGTAAAATAGTGCCGCGGGCCTCCCTCAGGGACGCCCGCGGCATTTCATCGCAAAGCCGGAACAACCGACGCTGCTACTCTGCCGCCATTACCCGATTTCTGCCTTCGTGCTTGGCCTGATACATGGCTTCGTCCGCCTTCTTGATCAAATTTTCAAGTGCGAGGACACTTCTACTGCTGGCGAGACCTATACTTGCCGTATGATGGATGCTCCCACCACTCCATGGCGTCGGACTCTCCTCCACAAGCTTTCGTAACCGTTCGCCTGCTTCCCGCCCTTGCGAAGCATCCGTCTGCGGCATGAGCACGATGAATTCCTCTCCGCCGTATCTGCCAAGAATGTCCGCATCGCGCATGGCCTCGCTCATGAGCTGGGAAAAGTGTCTGAGCACGGCATCTCCGGCATCGTGCCCGTAAGTGTCATTGACCCGCTTGAAATGGTCGAGATCGATCATGAGAACCGTCAGCGGGCTCCCGTAACGGGCGGCACGGGTGACTTCCCGTTCGGCTAGTTCGAAAAAATGCTTACGGTTGTTGAGGCCGGTCAAGCCGTCCGTGCGCGCCAGTTCAAGCAGTTGCTGACGGCTTTGAACGCGCTTGGTGATATCGCGCAGGGTTCCCACGGCGTACCAGCGGCCCCGAAGCCGAAACGACGAAACCGTGCGCTCCACGGGGAAGGTGTGGCCATGTTTGTGCCGGGCCGTGAACTCCATGATGCTGCCGATGACAGGTCCCTTGCCGGTCTTGGCAAAGATCTTCATCCCCTTGTGGGCTTGCCGCGCGTCCTCGGACAGGGCTATCAGGTCGTGCAAATTCTGCCCCAGCGCCTCATTGGAAGCCCAGCCGAATATCCGTTCAGCGGCCTGACTCCAGAAGGAGATCAATCCCTGATCATCCACCATGATCAAGGCGTCGTGCGAGGCTTCACTCATGGCTTTCATGGTGGTCTCGCTTTCGACCATGGCCTCTTCGGCCATTTTCTGGGAAGTAATATCGAGATAAATACCCACCGCTCGGGTCGGATTGCCTTCAGCGTCGTGTTCGAAAACCTTGCCCACGTCCAGAACCCACGTGGGGTCGCCATCCTTGCGAATAATCCTGTGCTCGGCCTTGAACCCGGGAGTTCTGCCTTTCAGATGTGCATCCAGAATGTCATAGACCGCATCACTGTCTTCAGGATGAATAACGGATTCCCATGAAGAAATGTGATTGATCAGCTCGTTTGGCTGATACCCGGTGATTTCGTACCAGTTGTCGCTGAAGAACGTCTCGCCAGTGACGATATTCCAGTCCCAAAGTCCGAGCTCCGCACCGTTGATGGCAAGGTCCAGCCGTTTCTTGCTTTCCTCCAGTTCCTGCTGCGATTCCAGCAAATCCGAAATGTCGGCGATCATGCCGATAAATTTGTCCGCCTTGCCGTCGCGGTCTCTCACGCACTTGACGTCGATTCTGGCGAAAAGCACCGATCCGTCCTTGCGCAGATACCGCTTGTCCATCTGGTACCCATCGCGCTCACCGGCAAGAACCGACTCGAAGAGCCGGACATCCTCTTCAAGGTCCTCCGGGTGCGTCAAGTCAGCCCATGTTTTGGTGACCATCTCATCGTGCGTGTAGCCGAGCATGTCGCAGAGCCGCTGGTTGACCATCAGCCACCCCTTTTCCAGCGATGTCAGAGTCATGCCCACAAGGCCGAGATCAAAAAACAGCCTCAGCGGTTCCTTGTCATATACGGTGTTCAACTGCGTACGCAGGGCCTCGTTTTGCTTTTCCAGCTCGCGGATTCGGGCCCGAGCCTGCTGCAACGTGGTGATGGAACTGTCTGACATGGCATTATTTGTAGCTATGGGGGCAGAATAGCGCAAGCGAATACAGCAAAGGGGTGAAAAGGAGCGATGCAAAGATAAAACCGGATTCAAATCTGTGGGCAAAAAAGCAGGTCGGCCGACAGGCCGAAACTTGTAGCTGGTGCGACAAAAGATGCCTTTCCTTGATGGACTCACCGGGGAATGATTTAGATGTAGACTTCGCGAATGCCGCGCTTCATGTCGGGAGATCGTCTCAGTCTGTTGTATTCCGTGGCTGCAGTATCGACGTAGCTGACGATGCTTTCGACGAGTTTTTTTCTGGGACATCTGCGCGGCCATGATTTGACGCTGCCCTTCCCTCGCGGAGTAAGCTCCATGCTCCAGGACAACCGGGTGCTGTCGCTGATGCTTTTGGCGGCCTGCTTGTCTATCTCTATGAACATCTCCTTGAAGGTTCCGGAATGGCGACCCATGGAGCGATTGAGTTTGCCGATCTCGCTGTTCGTGAGATTCAGGTCCTTGAGGGAGAGGCCCTTGATGTTGATATTGGAGCTCAGGGTGACTTCGGTCATGGGGGTATACCCATGTCGGTAGTAGCCGAGTCCCAGTCCGGCTGCGACGGCCACGGTGAAAAGGAGCACGATTATCATTGCCTTGCGAGTCAGATTCGCGGTCTGCTTGGTTCCGCTGCTCCGTGCCATGGTGCCTCGTGGATGTTCTGCAGCAGAGGACATCTGCCTTTTTGAGTTGCGGGGCATCTCGGATTAGTAAGAAACGTTACTCCTCATGCGTGATTGACGCAAATGCTTTTGTTGTTTCGATGCACTGCTGCTGAACAATCTTCAACAAAGACCGCACGCTGTGCTTTTCGGATTCCGAAATGAGCAAGCGTTCTTTTTCGCCATTCATTACATTCTTGCAAATGTTCTTCTTTTTTTCTATCAATCACGCGCGTTCACGGCGGCGAATCTTCCAATCAGAAAAAAGGATACAATCATGGCAGCTCCACATTGCGACCGGGAAGGGTTTGCAACAAAGTTGGGAGTCCTGACGGCGACGCTCGGTTCCGCGGTCGGTCTGGGCAATATCTGGAAATTTCCCTATATGACGGGCGAGCACGGCGGCGCGGCTTTCCTGCTTATCTACATTCTGGCGACCCTGCTCGTGGGGCTGCCGGTCATGATCTCGGAAATATTGCTGGGGCGTTATGCCCGCAGCAACGCCATCAGCACATGGCGCAAAGTTGCCCGCAGCAAGGCCTGGATGCTGGTCGGCGCTTCGGGCGTGGTGGCCGCGTTTGCGATCATGGCGTTCTACACGGACGTCGCGGGCTGGGTGTTCAACTATGTCATCAAAGCCTCGATGGGCGACCTGAACACCACCGATCCGGCCGTGGCCGAGGGCGTGTTCGGTGCCATGGTTTCCAACCCGTGGTCCTCGCTGGCGTTCCAGTGGGGCGTGCTGGCGCTTGTGAGCACCATCATCATCGGCGGCGTGACCAAGGGCATCGAGAAAACCACCAAGACGCTGATGCCCATCCTTTTCGTGATGCTGGTGGTGGTCTGCATCCGTTCCCTGACGTTGCCCAAGGCGGGCGAGGGGCTGGCGTTCCTGTTCTCTCCCGACTTTTCCAAGATCACCGGCGAAGCCGTCCTCATGGCGCTGGGGCTGGCCTTCTTCAAGCTTTCCATCGGCATGGGCACCATGATGACCTATGGCTCCTATTTCCGTCAGGACGCCAATGTGCCTCTGGTCGCCACGCGCGTCATGCTGGCCGACCTGACGGTCTCTCTGCTGGCGGGTATCGCCATTTTCCCGGCGGTGTTCAACTACGGATTCGAGGCCGCTGCCGGACCGGGCCTGCTGTTCATGACCATCCCGGCCGTGTTCAGCTCCATGCCCATGGGGCAGTTGTTCATGGTGGTGTTCTTCGTGCTGACAGCCATCGCCACCATCGGCGCCATGCTGTCGCTTTTCGAGGTTCCGGTTGCCTTCTTCACGGAAACGCTTAAGGACTGCTCACGCCGAAAGGCGACCATCCTCGTGGCCATCGGCCTCGGCCTGTGTGGGGTGCCGGCAACGCTTTCCTTCGGCCCCATGGCCGACGTGAAGATTTTCGGTCTGAACTTCTTCGACTTCTACGACCAGCTCTCTTCCAACATCCTCATGCCCGCAGGCGGTCTGATGATTTGCCTGTTCGCCGGGTGGCTGTTCGGACAGGAGAAGGTCAAGGAGTGCCTGTCCAACAACAACTCCCTGCACAACGGCGCAGTCATTTCGCTGTTCCTGCTCATCGTGCGCTACGTGTCGCCGCTGCTGGTGCTGTTGGTCATGCTCAACGGTCTCGGCCTGCTGGATCTCTTCGGCTAGGCGCCACCCTGCATCACAATATTGAAACGGCCGCTCCCGGTTTTCCGGGGGCGGCCGTTTTTTTGCGCTAGTCGTATGAAGGATCAGGCGAAGAAATCGCGGATGGCGGCTGCCACCTCGCGCACGTCGTCCTTTTCCATGTCGTAATACAGGGGCAGGCGCAGCAGCGTGTCGCTGACCTGATCGGTGACGTTCAGATCCCCAAAAGCTCTGCCGTAGCGTTGGCCTGCGGGCGAGGAATGCAGCGGCACGTAGTGAAAGACCGCCTTGATCTCACGTTCGGCCAGAAAGCGTATCAGCTCGGTTCGTTCTTCGAGGCTTTTGAGAATGATGAAGTAGAGGTGCCCGTTGCATTCGTGGCAGGCGTCGGCGTCGGGGGCCACTATGGCGCCGCGATCGGCGAGGTCGGCCAGCTCTTCGCTGTATACCTGAAACAGCTCCCGACGTTTGGCATCGATGGCTTCGGCGTTCTCCAACTGGGCGTGCAGGAACGCGGCGGTCAGCTCACTGGGGAGATAGGACGAGCCGATGTCCACCCACGTGTACTTGTCCACCTGCCCTCGGAAGAACTGACTGCGGTTGGTCCCCTTCTCACGGATGATCTCGGCGCGGTCGAGGAAGCGGTCGTCGTTGATGATCAGCGCACCGCCTTCACCGGAAATGACATTTTTGGTCTCGTGAAAGCTCAGGCAGCCGAAGTGGCCGATGGTCCCGAGCGGGCGGTCGCCGTCAAAGGACATGAGCGACTGCGCCGCGTCTTCGATCACGATGAGGTCGTGCCGCTCGGCGATGTCCATGATCGCCTTCATGTTGCAGGCGCGGCCGCCATAGTGCACGGGCACGATGGCCTTGGTGCGCTCGGTCACGGCCTGCTCGATGAGGCTCTCGTCGATGTTCAGAGTGTCGGGGCGAATGTCCACGAACACCGGCGTGGCCCCGCGCAGCACAAAGGCGTTTGCGGTGGTCACGAAGGTGAAAGAGGGCATGATGACCTCGTCGCCCGGGCCGACGTCCGCGAGGATGGCGGCCATTTCGAGGGCACCGGTGCAGGAGTGGGTGAGCAGCACCGATTTGCAGCCCAGCATTTTGCCGAGCAGTTCATGGCATTGCTTGGTGTACGGACCGTCACCGGCCAGATGGCCGTTCTGCACCACGGCGCAGGCGATGTTGTACAATTCCTTGCCGACGATGAACGGCTTATTGAATGGTATCATTGTACCTTCTTGCTGTTTTTTTGGACGGTCTCGGCCCGCAGGCCGCAGGATCGGGCCGGGCTGGAGGCGTCGCGGGTTCCTGCCGCTTATAATTGTCACGGCCTCGTGAAGTCAACCACGGTGGTCTCACAAGGAAATGACTTGTGCGCGGCCGCAAGATATTCTTGACGCAGGGCAGGATTGCGAGTGTTTTTTATCTTGTTGCTAGCGCCCCAATCGGGTGGTTGTGTGGTGTTTATTGCTTCGGCGCCAAAAATGTCCGCGAAACGTCTCTTTGATGGGCTGAAAAGATGCCCTGAATGGTGTTTTTGAACAAAAATGTTTATTTCTACCCCATAACGCAGGGGTCAAAACACCCATGAATCCCCTTTTGAAACAAAAATATGTCAATTCGACGCTTTTTCCTTTGACTTTCAGGCCAAATTGCAAATATGGAAACCTTTCCGACTCTGAAAAATGAACTCAAACCATGGAGAGAGTGATCATGTGCCGCTTATTTGCACTCACCAGCCGTGATCCGATATCGCCCATGCTCGCCGTCGACGCTCTGAACGTCATGAAGGAGGGCCACGACGGCTCCGGCGTGGGGCTGTATCTCAACGGGCTGGGCGGCCCGTTCGAGGGGCTCGGCGACTGTCCGATCCTTTCAGGCATCTTCACCGACGAAGGGCTGCGGCGTGCCGACGAATATGTTTCCGCCAAGGGGTTCAAGGCCAAGCACAGCGTGCTGTTCACCCCCGAAAGCGAACCGCCCCCGGGAACGCCGAAACGTGGCACATACGCCTCCATCGCCTTCCAGCCCCCGGCGGATTGGAAGGATCTGCCAGAAGAAGAGCAGGGCAGGCAGCTGGTGCAGATGCGCCTGGACCTGCGCGCCGAGGGTGAAAAGACCGGCGACATGATGGCGTTTTCCTTCTGGCCGGACACCATTATGATAAAGGAAGTGGGTGATCCACTTGCCATTGGCGAATATCTCCAGCTCGGCCGCGAAGAGATTCACGCACGCCACATTCTGGCGCAGGGCAGGCAGAACACCAACTACGCCATCAACCTGTACGCATGCCATCCGTTTTTCATAGAGGGCGTGGGCACCATGACCAACGGCGAGAACACGGCCTTCATCCCCATCCGGGAATACCTGCAATCCCGCGGCATCACCGGCTATGAGGGGTATCAGTCCGACTCCGAAGTCTTCACCCACATCGCCCACTACACCGTGAAGCGACTCGGCTTGGACATCCGTGCCTACAAGCACATCATCACTCCCCTCAGCAACGGGGAGATGGAGAAGCACCCGGACGCCGCATTCCTGAAAGAACTCAAGCGCAGCTGCCGCAAGCTGATCATTGACGGTCCAAACTGCGTGATCGGCTGTCTGCCGGACGGCTCCATGTTCATGACCCAGGATCGCAAGAAACTGCGCCCCGGCGTGGTCGGCGGCAAAGACGGCATCTATGGTTTCTCCTCGGAAATATGCGGCCTCGACGCCGCCATTCCCGACCGCGACAGGACCAAGGACTTTCAACCCATGCATCTTGATACGGCGATCGTCGGCCCCGATTGCCGGGAGGTTGTCACATGCTCTCAGAACGACCCGTTACCCCCTCGACGTTAGGCGTCAAGGATCTCCCCTGGCAGATCCAGTGGGACAAGGAAACCTGCCAGCAATGCGGCCGCTGCACCTCCGTGTGCCCGGTCAGCGCCATCGAACTCGGCGTATTCCGCAAGCGCGAGATCAAGACCCCGGCAGGGCTGCGCACCAAGGCGCACAATGAATACTCCATTTACTACGGCATTCGTCAGCGCACCGACCCGGCATATGCGTGCATCGGCTGCTCCATGTGCAACATGGTCTGCCCCAACAACGCCATCCGGCCCGAACGCCAGTTTCATTCCAACACCCTGCAGTTTCACAACAACAGGGGCGGACAGCCGCGCACCCGCGGTGGCCGCAGGAATGCCGACGAAAGCCTGCTGAACCAGATCAAGTTCATCCGCATCTCCATGCTCACCGACCCGGCGCTCGATGCCGGCCGTCACGAGTTCGAGCTGCGCACCCTGCTCGGCCGCGTGCAGTCGCCCGAGCAGTCCCTGAAGACGTTTGACGAGCACGGCTGGAAACCGCCGGTTCGCGAAATCTACCCGCTGGTGATCGGCGCCATGTCCTTTGGCGCGCTTTCCCCCAACATGTGGGAAGGGCTTCAGATGGGTGTGGCCTACCTCAACGAGGAGCTGGGCATGCCCGTGCGCATGTGCACCGGCGAGGGCGGCTGCCCGCCGCGCCTTTTGCGCTCGCGCTTTCTCAAGTATGTCATTCTCCAGATCGCCTCGGGCTACTTCGGATGGGACGAGATCATCCACGCCATCCCGCACATGAAAGAAGACCCCTGCGCCATCGAGATCAAATATGGACAGGGGGCCAAGCCCGGCGACGGCGGCCTGCTCATGTGGTACAAGGTCAACAAGCTCATCGCGGCCATCCGCGGCGTGCCCGAAGGTGTGAGCCTGCCCAGCCCGCCCACGCACCAGACCAAGTATTCCATCGAGGAAGCCGTGGCCAAGATGATCCAGTCTATGTCCATGGCCTGGGGATTCCGCGTACCCGTCTATCCCAAGATCTCGGCCTCCTCCACCTCGTTGGCGGTGCTGAACAACCTCGTACGCAACCCGTACGCCGCGGGCCTTGCCATCGACGGCGAAGACGGCGGCACCGGCGCGGCCTACAACGTGTCCATGAACCACATGGGGCACCCCATCGCCAGTAGCGTGCGCGACTGTTACAACGCGCTCTGCAAGACCGGCACCCAGAACGAGATTCCGCTCGTGGCCGGGGGCGGCATAGGCAAGACCGGCAACCTCGCCGCCAACGCCGCCGCCATGATAATGCTCGGCTCCAGCGTGGTGCAGTGCGGCAAGTACGTCATGCAGGCCGCCGCGGGCTGCGTCGGCTCCGAGGCCGACCGCTGCAACGTCTGCAACATCGGCGTGTGCCCCAAGGGCATCACCTCGCAGGATCCGCGTATCTATCGTCGCCTCGACCCCGAAAAGGTCGCCGAACGCGTGGTGGACTTCTACCTGAGCTTCGACACGGAACTGAAGAAGATCATCGCTCCGCTCGGACGCTCCACGTCCCTGCCCATCGGCATGTCGGACGCGCTCGGCATCAGCGACAAGGACGCCGCCGAACGCCTCGGCATCAAGTACGTGGTCTAGGCCCCGAGACAGCGAATCCTCAGGATACCGGAGAACAACAATGGCAACGAAAAGCATCAGAATAGAGGGCCGCGACAACGACACAAGGGTCGAATCGCGCATCCTTGAAGAGCGCATCCAGCAGGCCGTGACCGACGGTGCGCGCGAGCTGACCGTCGAAGCCTTCGGACAGCACGGCATCGGCGGCCGCCTCTGGGTCTCCGACAAGGAGCCCGTCAATATCACCGTCAACGGCGCCCCCGGCCAGCGACTCGGCTCCATGGGCTTCGGCGGCACTTCCATCGAAGTCATGGGCCCCGTCTCCGACGACGTGGGCTGGCTCAATGCCGGAGCCGAGATCGTCGTGCACGGCCACGCCTCCAACGGCGCATGTAACGCCATGGCGCAGGGCAAGGTGTTCATCGAAGGCAACATCGGCGCGCGCGGCATGACCATGACCAAGACCAACCCGCGCTTCGATCCGCCCGAAATGTGGGTCCTCGGGGGCTCCGGCGACTACTTCGCCGAGTTCATGGCCGGCGGCACCGCCGTCATCTGCGGCCATGAAGCCCAGAACCCCGAGAACGTCCTCGGTTACCGTCCCTGCGTGGGCATGGTCGGCGGGCGCATCTTCGTGCGCGGCCCGCACGACGGCTTCTCCAATGCCGACGCCCGTCTCGAACCCATCAGCGACGAGACCTGGGCCTGGCTCACCAAGAATCTCGAAAACTTCCTGAATAAAATCGGCCGTGCCGAACTGCTTGACGAACTCACCCGCCGTGAAGACTGGCAGCTCATCGTCGCCAAGACCCCGTACGAGAAGAAAGGCACGGCGCGGCGCTCCATGAGCGCATTCCGCGCCGATGTGTGGGAAGATGAGCTCGGAAAGGGCGGCCTCATCGGCGACCTGACCGACATCGACCGCAGCCCCATCCCCCTTGTGGTCAATGGGGAGCTGCGTCGCTTCGTGCCGGTCTGGGAGAACGCCAAATATGCGGCTCCCTGCCAGTCCAGCTGCCCCACCGGCATGCCCGTGCAGGAACGCTGGCGCCTCGTGCGCGACGGTCTTGTGGACGAAGCCGTGGACCTCGCGCTGGCCTATACGCCGTTCCCTGCAACGGTTTGCGGCTATCTCTGTCCCAACCTGTGCATGGAAGGCTGTACCCGCCAGACCAAGAACATGCCCGCCGTGGACATCCAGAAGATCGGCCGCGAGGGCGTCAACAGCAAGGTGCCCGAGCTTCCGCCGCTTTCCGGCAAGAAGGTCGCGGTCATCGGCGGCGGCCCCGGCGGCCTCTCCGTGGCGTGGCAGATTCGCATGAAGGGGCATGAAGCCGTGGTCTTCGACATGGCCGAGACCCTCGGCGGCAAGATATCCTCCGCGATTCCCAATAGCCGCGTGCCCAAGGAAGTGGTGGACGCCGAGCTCGGACGGGTCAGCAAGGTCCTGCCCCATGTCCATTTGCAGAAAAAGCTCGACAGCGACGATTTCACTGCCCTGCGCGACGAGTACGATTTCGTGGTGCTCGCCGTGGGAGCCCAGAAGCCGCGCATCATCCCGGTGCCCGGACACGAACGCATCGTCCCGGCTCTGACCTTCCTTCAGGAAGCCAAGAAGAAAGCCATCAAGCCCGGCAAGAAGGTCGTCATCATCGGCGCGGGCAACGTTGGCTGCGACGTCGCCACCGAAGCGGCAGGCCTCGGAGCTGAGGACATTACCCTCATCGACATTCAGGAACCCGCCTCCTTCGGCAAGGAACGCAAGGAAGCGGAAGAAGTCGGAGCCAAGTTCAAGTGGCCCTGCTTCACCAAGGAAGTCACCGAGGAAGGCGTCCTGCTCCAGTCCGGCAAGTTGCTGCCCGCCGATACGGTCATCATGTCCATCGGCGACCAGCCCGACGTGGAGTTCCTGCCCGAGAACATCGCTCTTGAGCGCGGACACGTGGTGGTCAATGACAACTACCAGACCACCGACTCCAAGGTCTTCGCCATCGGTGACATCGTCCGCCCGGGCCTGCTCACGCACGCCATCGGTCACGGACGCCGCACCGCCGAGGTCATCGACGAGATGTTCCAGGGCAAGCGTCCCCAGACCGATACCCGCGAGATGATCGACTATTCGCGCATGACCCTCGAATACTTCGACCCGCGACTCACTGAGTTCTCGAATCTGCAACAGTGCGCCGATGAGTGCTCCTCCTGCGGAACCTGCCGCGACTGCGGACTCTGCGAGACCGTCTGCCCGCAGGCCGCCATCTCCCGCAAGACGCTGGAAGGCGGCGGCTTCGAGATGGTTTCCGATCCGGAAAAATGCATTGGTTGCAGCTTTTGCGCCAGCGCCTGCCCCTGCGGCATCTGGAACATGGTCGAGAACACGCCTATCGGCTGATACGTAGCGTTATAGAATACAAAAGGGCGCGGATAGAATCCGCGCCCTTTTTTTGACCTCCGGCGGGTGCTTTAAGTGGAAGTCCGCCTTTGTACACCAGCTACAGGTTTCGGCCTTTCGACCGACCTGCTTTTTTGCTGGCGTAGAAAAGAGAAGGCAAAAACTGCGCTTGTGGGAGTGCGCCGCCGCTCTCGGCGAGAGACTCTATGACGCGGTCACTGCTCCAGGCGAATCATCTGTGCCTACAATCCCCCCTCGCACCTGCGTGACCGATCAAAAGAACCTCCGTGCGCCAGTCGGCACTGCTGCGGTACTTGGCTGTCGGGAGTGGATGAATGGCTGGGAGTTACCAAGGGCAATGTTTGAACTGAGAAAGTTGCTTAGCTGAACACTGTTAACGGAGTTCGTCAACCAAGACGCACAGAATATAAATGCCCGTCAGCGGGGTTGCAGCTTGGACGCGCATTGTGCGGCCGCATGAACCCGGCAGCTGCAACCCCGCTGACAACCCAGGGATTCCAAAGGGGGCCCGCCCCTTTGGTCTGCCTGAAAGGGTCCGCCGGAGGCATAAGAAAAGCCCCGTCCTTGGACGGGGCTTTTCCGTGCGAGGTTGATGGCGCCGCCTTATGCGAGGCCGAGGTCGCCTGCCATTTTCGAGTAGAGCATGGTGACGTAGCTCTCGTATCCGGGCAGCTTGGCGGTGATTTTTCCGAAGCTTCCTTCGACGTGAACGAGATAGGCATTGTGTCCGTCTTCGGTGACGATTTCGGTTTTGGTAGTCATGGTTTCATCGGGGACGGTTTCCCTGAAAAAGAGGAGTCTGGGTCTGGTGATGGTTTTGTCGGCCGGATTGATTTCAAGGTACTGGTTGGTGGCGTAACGCAGGTACAGTGCTATCGGCAAAAGGATTCCTACCCACAGCAGCCATGGCGACGAATGGAGAAACCATGTTACGGCAAGCAGCGATGCGGTACACGCCAGAATAGCTCCTCCGGCCCACGATACGCTCTGTTCGATCCGGTACATCAGCACCCTCCTCCTCTTTTAAAAGATCCATGACAGAGAAAACTTCCCCCATAAAACGCTTTTGCCCTGCAGTTAGCACGTCCATCTATCCGACACAAGACAGAGGGATAAATAAAGTCGATAGCTGCGTGGCTTGATGGGGCGTGCCACAGATTGAGAGACAAGGGGCAACGGCCAGGCGTGTCAGTCCATGCGTCCGTCGGTGAGATGAATGATTCGCTGTGCGGTTTTGGCGACTTCTTCGTCGTGGGTGACGAGGACGATGGTCTTGCCGCTTTCGTGCACGTCGTGAAAGAGGTTCATGATTTCGGCGCTGGTTCCGGAGTCGAGCTGCCCGGTGGGTTCGTCGGCGAGGATAACATCGGGTTCGTTGAGCAGGGCTCGGGCCATGGCGACGCGCTGTTGCTGACCGCCCGAGAGCCGATTGGGGCGAAAGCTCATGCGATCGGCGAGTCCAACGCGTTCCAGCAGGTATTCGGCCCGTTCGTGCAACTCGGTTTGCGGCCTGCCGGAGTAGAGTCCCGGCAGGGTCACGTTTTCCAGCGCAGTTGCATAGGGTATCAGGTAGAAGCTCTGAAATATGAAGCCGAGGGTACGATTGCGCAGATCGGACTGCTCGTCGTCATCCAGCCCCGAGGTGTCGCGACCCATAAGCTCATAGGTGCCGGAGGTTGGGCGGTCCAGCAAGCCGATGATGTGCAGCAGCGTGGACTTGCCGGAGCCGGAGGTTCCCTGAAGGGCGGCAAACTCGCCCCGGCCGATGTCTATGGAAATGTCCTTGAGCACCTCGATGCCGGGGCCTGCGCTGTCACCGCCCTGCGAGAAGGTGCGCACTATGTTGCGAAGACTGATGGCGGGCTGCATCTACATGCCCTCTTCGTCTTCCGGGCTCTTCGGCAGCACGAGCTGCGTGGCCACTTCATCTCCTTCTTCGAGGCCGGAGAGCACTTCGCTGCGTTCCAGTCCCTGAAGGCCGAGGTCTGGCTGCATTTCCTCCGGTTGCTCCTGTCCGGGAATCACGCGGAAAACGCGCTGCTTGCCGCCGACCCATTTGAGGGCCGTATTCGGGATGGTAAGCACGTTCTCGACGGTTTCGACGATGATGCGGCACTGGGTGGTCATTTCAGGCCGAAGCAGGCGTGCCTCCTGCGGTTCCACCTTCACCAGCGCGCGATAGTAGACGATGTTATCGCGAATTTCCGGCTCGGGGTAGACGCGGTCGATACTGCCAATGAAGACCCTGTCGGGATAGGCGTCCACGGAGAATTCCACCGGCAGGTCCTTGACTACGCGTCCCACGTCGGTTTCGTCCACGTAGATCCACATCTCCAGCTTTTCCGGGGCAAGAACGGTCACGAGGTTGGACACGTTGAGGCCGGAGACGATGGTCTCCCCTTCCTGCGCGGCAACCTGACTCACGACGCCGTCTATGGGGCTCTTGATGCGGGTGTAGGACTGCTGAATACGCAGGGTTTCAAGCTTGGCCTGCGCCGCTTCCATTTCGTACTTGGAAACCTTCATGTCCTGCAGGGCCTGATCGAGCGTGTCCTGTGGTTCGAGGTTCTTTTTCACGAGCCGTTCGCGACGCGGAAGGTTCTTGCGGGCGTAGTCATACCTGGCTCTGGCGAGCTTGTAGCGGGCTTGTGCCTCCCGCAACTGGGATTCCAGTTCGCGGTCGTCCACCACTGCCAGCAGTTCATCCTTTTCAACCTCGTCGCCAACCTTGACGCGCACTTCCACGAGTTCGCCGGTGGAGCGGGCTCCCACTTTGACCATGGCGCCTACCTGCGCCTTGATGATGCCGGTTGCTTCGAGCGTCTTGCGCACGTCGCCCCGGGTGACGGTATCGGTGCTGATGATCTTGATCCGGTCCCCGCCGGAGGAGGTGGCCCAGTAGATGCCGCCGCCGACGGCCAGCAGCAGCGCAATCCCAGCGATGAGGTATTTCTTCATGAGTCGGTTCCGTTCTCGTCCTGTTTGTCCAGTTCCCGCCGCAGCACGTTGTCGAAGATTCGCTTCCTGCCCAGAAGGCTGTCCCATGCGTCGCGGAATGTCCACTCCACGTAGCGGTAGCCGCAGTCATCCAGCAGGATGCCGCCGCGATAGTATAACAGCTTTGCAGGATAGGTCTTGCACAAATCCGGCCTCGTGTCATGCACGGAGCACAGATTGTCCTCGCCAAGCAGATCGCAGGTGAACGTGAGCATCCCGTCGTCCGTGCGACCGGTAATGCGAAAGCGCTCGTAATGCGATTCCTCGCGCTTGAGCCGTTCAAAATCGCGCTCGCGATGCAGCCAGCGGCCGTGATCCATAAGTACGATCTTTCGGCAGCAGCGGCCGCAGGCGCAACATGAGCCCTCCACGTGCACCCCGCGGCGGAGTATGGCGGCACGCAGCTTTCTGTAGAAGCCGCACCAGGACAGCATGTACACGGCGTCAGTCGCTCAGCTCATCCACCCACTGGCGAATGGGTTTTTCCATGGTCTCGCGGATCGCTGCAAGACGCTGGGCGCTTTCGGCTTCAAACCGCATCACCAACGCGCCCTGCGTGTTGGAGGCCCGAACAAGCCCCCATCCGTCGCCGAACTCCACACGCGCGCCGTCCATGTCGATCACCTCGTGGTCCTTGCGGAAAAATTCCTGCGCCCGGCGCACCACCTCGAATTTGGCGGACTCGGGACAGTCCACACGGATTTCAGGGGTATTGTGCGTCTCGGGCCAGTCAGCCAGCATCCCGGAAAGCGGCTTTTGCGTCCGGCTCATGATGGAAGCCAGCAGCAAGGCACCGTAGGTGGCGTCGTCGAATCCGTAATATCCCTTGGAAAAGAACATATGGCCGCTCATCTCGCCACCGAGCGCCGCGCCCAGTTCCTTCATGCGCGCCTTCACGATGGAATGGCCGGTGATGCACATGACGGATTTGCCACCGTGGGCCTCCACATCGCTGAAAAGCAAATGGCTACATTTCACGTCAGCCACAACGGTTTCTCCGGGCGACTGCGCAAGCAGGTCCCGGGCGTAAATGGCAAGAAGCTGGTCGCCGTAGAGCAGCTGGCCGGTCTCGTCCACCGCGCCGATGCGGTCGCCGTCGCCATCCAGCCCGACGCCGAAATCGGCGCCCTCCTCCACGACGCGGGCCTTCAGATCTTCCACGTATTGTTCGATCACCGGATCGGGATGATGATTCGGGAAATCGCCGTCAGGCTCGCAGTACAGGCGCACCACTTCGGCTCCGGCGGCCTCAAGGATGTCGGCAGTGAAGTCACCGCTGGTGCCATTGCCGCCGTCCACGACGATCTTGAGCGGCCGTTCCAGTGTCGCCCGCGAAAGAAGGTCCTCGCGATACGCGGGCAGGATGTCATGGCGGTTGATGATGCCGTCGCCCTGCGGGAAGTCCCCGTCCCGCATGGCGTGGTATATCTTCTGGACCTCTTCGGAGTGGATGGTGGTTTCCCCGGCCCACACTTTGAACCCGTTGTATTCCGGCGGGTTGTGGCTGGCGGTAATCATGACCCCGGCTTCGAGACCGAGGTGCTTTACCGCAAAATAGAAGACCGGCGTGGCCACTAGGTCAAGCTGGATGACGTCAACGCCCGTGGAGGCCAGCCCTTCGGAAAGCGCTCTCTGATAAGCGGGCGAGCTGTGGCGGCAATCATGCCCCACCACGGCACGGTTCAGGCCGCGCGACAGAAAATAGGCGCCGCAAGCCCTGCCGAGACGCTCCACCCATTCCTCGTCGAAGTCCTTGTCCACCACTCCCCGAATGTCGTATGCTCGAAATATCTCATTGGTTATTTTTTTCATTGATCGCTCTCCAGAAACGGCGGTTTTTTTCGGTATATCTTGACCCGGCGCGGCTTTGTGCCTAAACAGGGGCTATTATGAATTGGGACTGGGATAAACTGCAAAAGCAGCAACAGGGGCGCAGAGGCGGTGGTTCATCCACACCTCCCGGATTTGAAGATTTCAACCAGCAGTTCGAGAAGTTCAAGCGCATACGCTTTCCCGGTTGGAAGCTTGTGTTGCTTGCGGTGGTCATACTCTGGCTCATCTCGGGCGTATACATCGTCGAACCCGGCGAAGTGGGCGTGGTGAAACGTTTTGGTGAATACCAGACCATGACGTCGCCCGGACCGCATTACCATATTCCATACCCGGTGGAAAGCGCCGTCACGCTGAACGTGGAACGCGTCCGCCGCATGGAATTCGGTTTCCGTTCGATCAATCGCAGCCGTTCGGTACCCTTTCAGCAGGGCCAGACCAGAAAGGTCACGGACGAATCGCTGATGCTCACGGGCGATGAGAACATCGTCAGTGTGCAGTTCATCGTCCAATACCAAATCAAGAACGCAAGGAACTATCTGTTCAATGTGTTCGATCAGGAAGGCACGATCAAGAACGCGGCGCAGGCCGCCATGCGCGAAGTCATCGGCAAGAGCAACATCGACCGCGCCCTGACAACGGGCAAGCAGGAAATCCAGGTGGCCACGCGCCAGCTGATGCAGGAAATCCTCGACCTCTACAGCACCGGTATCCGCGTAGAAAACGTGCAGATGCAGAACGTGCATCCGCCGGACGCCGTCGTGGACGCGTTCAAGGACGTTGCCAGTGCCCGCGAGGACAAGAGCCGCTTCATCAACGAAGCCGAGGCCTACCGCAACGATATCCTGCCCAAGGCACGAGGTCAGGCAGCTCGCATCATCAACGCTGCGGAAGCATACCGCGAAGCCAAGGTCCGCCGGTCCGAAGGTGACGCATCCCGCTTCCTCTCCGTGCTTCGCGAATACCGCAAGGCAAAGGACGTTACCCGCACCCGTCTCTACCTTGAGACCATGGAAGAAGTGCTGGCCCAGCCCGACGCGGACAAGGTCATCCTTTCCAACGAGGCGCTGAAGCAGTCCCTGCCGTATCTGCCGCTTGAACGGGTGAAGCCCGGTGGCGGAAAAACAACGAACAAAACCCAGTAAGCGAGGCTCAGTTTCATGCAGAAGAAAGCCATCCTGTTACTGGCAGTCATATTCATCGGCGTAGCCGTCCTTACCCAGAGCCTGTTCACGGTGGACCAGACTCAGCGTGCCATCGTTCTCCAGCTCGGTAAGCCGGTCTCCGACGACTCGCTCGGCCCCGGACTGCACTTCAAGCTGCCGTTCGTGCAGAACGTCGTGTACGTGGATTCCCGGATTCTCGACTATGACGCCAAGCCCGAGGAATTCACCACCGAAGACAAGAAGTACATGGACATCAACTCCTACTCCAAGTGGAGGATTGTCAATCCGCTTCAGTTCTACCGCACCGTCCAGAACGTCCCGGCCGCACAGGCGCGCCTTGACGACATCATCCGCTCGCAGCTGCGCGTCGAACTCGGTCGCTACAAGCTCATCGAGATCGTCTCCCTCAAGCGTCCGGAGATCATGGAAAAGGTCACCGCCAAGAGTAAGGAACTGCTTGATCCCTACGGCATCGAGGTTGTGGACGTTCGCATCAAGCGCACGGACCTGCCCACCGAGAACCAGCGCGCCATCTACGGCCGCATGAAGGCGGAACGTGAGCGTCAGGCCAAGCAGTACCGCTCCGAAGGACGCGAGGCCGCAGACAAGATCAAGGCCAAGGCCGACAAGGAACGCACCATCCTGCTGGCGGAAGCGAAACGCACCGCCGAGGAAGTTCGCGGTCAGGGCGACGCCAAGGCAACCAAGATCTACGCCGACTCCATGGGCCAATCTCCGGAATTCTATGATTTCCAGAGAAGCCTTACAGCATACCGCAATTCCCTCAAGGGCGGATCCAAGTTCATCATGACTCCCGAATCACCCTTCCTCAAGTTCTTCCAATAGAAGGTCTTTTCATTCGAAAAGAATTCATTGGACATTTTGTTTCAAATGCCGATAACCCGGTGATTTTCACCGGGTTCGGCTTTAAATAGCAAAATTTCCTATTGACAAAAATTGATAATCCCCCCAAACCTTCTAGGGGAATCCCCCAGACAAAACACCGGGAAAAGCTCCCGGTTTAAGTCCCTGTCCCGAACTCGCTTCTTCATTTTACTACTTCACCTGAGGACAGAACTGGGGTTACATTTATAACCCTCGAATGTACCTGTTATGGTATATTCATGATCAAAACCGGAGAGACGTCATATGCCGAAGTTGAAGAAACGTTGTGACGAGGGGCAACAAAAATGGTTCGACGAGTCGCTTGAACGCATCAAGAAGGCCACCGGCGCCCGCACTCAGGTCCAGTTGGCGGAAGTGCTTGATGTTCGCCAGTCAAGCATTTCCGACGCCAAACGCCGCTGCTCCATCCCTGCCGAGTGGTTCTTAAAGCTGTATCGCAGCCACGGCCTTGCACCGGACTGGCTTTCGGACGGAGTCGAGCCGGTGTACCTGAACCCGAACAAGGCCAAGATATCCGCGGACGTTGTCCTGCGCGAATCCCCGGCCCCGTATGGTCGCAACAACGCACGTGCTCGCGTAGTACCCGTTTCCACTATGGCCGGACTCGACAAGTCCGCCTCCACCTGGGCTCCGCAGCCGCAGGAAGAGCTGGCCATCCCCGAAACATACTTCCGCCCCAAGCTGCAGGTCTGCAAAGTGGACAGTGCAAGCATGGAGCCGGTGATCCAGCGCGGCGCCTTCGTAGGCATCGACCGCGAGCAGACTCAGCATCCCGACGGCGACCTCTGCGCCGTGCACTTCCCGCATCAGGGGCTTTTGATCCGTCGCGTATTCCTTCAGGACGGACAGTTCGTGCTCAAGGCTGTCAACGAGCAGTACAGCGACCTGACCATTCCCGCTGACGAAATGGATGAACGCACTGTGGGACGCGTTGTCTGGGTTCTTCAGGACCTGGCCAGCGCCTAGGACCTTCGCCTACAACCGAAGTTTTCGACCGCCGCATCCGATTCACGGAAGCGGCGGTTTTCCTTTTTGCGCCAGGGTGCTAAGATTCATATCCGTGCATCCCGGAGATTCAGCCATGGACAGACACACTATCTTGCTTGTTGAAGACAGCCGTTTTTTCGGACAGATGGTTCGCGACAGGATTGAGGAAGAGCTCGACCTGAGCGTGGACTGGGCCACAAGCATGGCCGAGGCCATTTCGCTTATCGAAGCCCGAAGCGACGACTATCTCGCTGTTCTTCACGGCCTGTCGCTGCCCGATGCGGATGAAGGCGACATGGCCCGCTACGTGACGGAAAAAGGGCTCCCGGCCCTTGTCTTTACCGCCACCTTTTCAAACGAATCACGCCACCGCATTGCAGCACTTGGCGTAGCGGACTACGTTCTCAAGGAAAACCCCAAAGCCATCGATACGGTGCTCGACACCATTCGCCGCATCCGCAGCAATCCCGACACCCGCGTCCTCGTGGTGGATGATTCTCCGACCGCCCTCACCAAGATTCGCAAGCTGCTTCAGGCCCACCGTTACGAGGTTCTCACCGCTGCCGACGGCAAGGCCGCCCTGCGAATCATGGATGAAGTCCCTGACATCAAACTGGTGCTCACGGACTTCAACATGCCATCCATGGACGGATTCGAGCTGACCAGACGCATCCGGGAAAATTTCCCGAAAGACCGACTGGCGATCATCGGTCTTTCCTCTGAAAGGGATGAAATGCTCTCCGCACGTTTCATCAAACTCGGCGCTAACGATTTTCTCAAGAAACCTTTCATCGCTGAAGAATTCTATTGCCGCGTGCAGCACTCACTGGACATGCTTCAGCAGATCGAAACCATCCGCGAACTGTCCTACCGGGATCCCCTCACCAAGCTGGCGAACAGACGCTGCTTCTTTGAAAGCGCGCAAGCGTTCATTCACCGGGCGCAGCAGGCCGGAGAGCGTCTTTGTCTCGCCATGCTCGACATTGACCATTTCAAAAAGGTAAACGATACTTATGGGCACGATACCGGTGACGCGGTAATCTCCAACGTGGCCACCCTGCTGGATACCGCGTTCCCCGAAGGCGAAGCCCTGACGGCCCGTTTCGGCGGCGAGGAGTTTGCAGTGCTTTTGCGCCACGCCCCGGAGCGCGACCCCGTCCTGCTGTTTGACGGGTTCCGCCGCACCTTGGAGCAGTCGCCGGCACATGCTTCAGGCGGAAATATATCCGTGACCATCAGCACCGGACTTTGTCTGGACATTTCCGGCTCTTTGCATCAAACACTCAGTGCGGCCGATGAAAATCTCTACCGCGCCAAGGAACAGGGCCGGAACCGCGTGGTTTCCGGCGTCTGCGAACTGAAAGACTGACCGACACGTCAAGGAGACAAGGATGAGCACCCAAACCGCTCCCAAGACCGGGCAGGAACGTCCGGTGACCGCTCCCGACATCCGTGCGCGCAAGGGCGAAAGCCCCATAGCCTGCATTACCGCCTATGATTACTGCTCCGGCACCATTGCGGACCAAAGCGGTGCCGACCTGGTTCTCGTGGGCGACTCGCTCGCCATGGTCATGCTCGGGCACGAGGATACGCTCTCCGTCACCATGGACGAGATGCTGCACCACACCCGCGCAGCCAGCCGCGGCGTGAAGCGGGCCCTGCTCGTGGGCGACATGCCGTTTCTTTCCTACAATCTGAGCACAGAGCAGGCTCTTGCCAACGCCGGACGCTTTCTTTCCGAAGGACGCGCCAAGGCCGTCAAGCTCGAAGGTGGCGTGGGCGTGGCTCCGCAGGTCAAGGCCATCGTGGATGCGGGCATTCCGGTCCTCGGCCACATCGGCCTCACTCCCCAGCACGTGGCGCGTTTTGGCGGATTCAAGGCGCAGGGCAAAACCGCCGAAGCGGTCAAGTCCATGCTGGACGACGCACTGGCCCTTGAAGAGGCGGGGGTCTTCGCCATCGTGCTGGAAGCCGTCCCCGAAGAAGCCGCACAGCTCATCACCGAAGCCCTCAGCGTGCCGACCATCGGCATCGGCGCCGGAGCCGTGACCGACGGCCAGATCCTCGTCTATCATGACGTGCTGGGCATGTTCGACCGCTTCACTCCCAAGTTCGTGCGCCGTTACGGCGAACTGGGCGAACTCTGCGCCGAGACCCTCAAGCGCTACTGCGACGATGTGCGGCACTGCCATTTCCCCACGGAAAAACACACCCTGCACATGGATGACGACGAAGCGGCCAAGCTCAGGAAAATCAAAAGGCCGAAACGCTAAATGGATTCACTGCTCTCGTGGCCGGTTCTGTGGAACGGGCTTTTCTGGCCGCTTATGCGGCTGGTGTTCTTCATCAGCGTCGGCCTGTTCATCGGCAATCTCATCGAGTCCCTGAACTGGACGCGGCATGTGGCACGGTTCGCCGAACCGCTGGCCCGCCGCGCCCGGCTCAAGGACGTGTCCGCAGCCAGCTTCTCGCTGGCCTTCTTCTCCGGCGTGACCGCCAACACCATGCTTGCCGAGGCTCACGAAAAGCAGACCATCTCCGATCGGGAACTGTTGCTTTCCAACCTGTTCAACAGCCTGCCCACGTATTTTCTGCACCTGCCCACGATTTTCTTCATCGCCGCGCCCTTCATCGGTTCCGCGGCCGTGGTTTACGTGGGCATCACCGCCAGTGCCGCCGTGCTGCGCACCGGCACCATCGTGCTGATGGGCCGCTTCCTGCTACCCCCTGTCCCCGAAGGATGCGTACCGTGCAGGCTAGACGAAGCCCCGGACAATCGCGGCAACCCCCTGCAGAAAACACTCAAGCGGTTCCGCAAGCGGCTGCCCAAAATTCTCTATTTCACCGTACCCATCTACATTCTGTTCTTCCTGCTGCGGCATTACGGCATCTTTGCCTCGCTCCAGCAGTTCATGTCGGACAATGTGGGATTCCTGTCATGGCTGCCCACGGAGGCGGTCGGCATCGTGGCCTTCCATGTGGCAGGAGAATTCACCGTGGGACTCGCCGCGGCCAGCGCCCTGCTTCAGGACGCTTCCCTTACTACCCACACCGTGGTCCTCGCCCTGCTCACGGGCAATGTCCTGTCCTCGCCCATGCGCGCCTTCCGGCACCAGTTTCCCTACTATGCCGGGATATTCCGTCCCCGCATGGCCGCCCGGCTCATCGTGGTCAACCAGACCCTTCGCGCCACCAGCATCGCCTTCGTGGCCGTCCTGTACGCCGTATTCGGATAATGCGCACTTGTGCAACTTGTGCAACGCACAAATTGCCGAACATTGCACAAACTGCATTGCACACTCTTCACCACATTCATACATTTCAGGTGCTTACACTTTGGCACGGCACATGCTTAAGTCTCACTACAGATCAGGGTGAGAAGCAGAAAAGCATTGCCTCTATCCTTTATGTGACAGCAATACTGGCACACCTCCTCTCGGACCGGGCCCATGCCGGATGGGCCCGGGACCAGGAGAAAGGCACCTCCCCTGAACCATAGCGGCAAGACAGAGCCGGAAGAGCGTCAACGCAAGTGCCCCCTCACTCCTAATCGTCGCTCTGCCCCCTCAGGCGACGATTCGCTCTGCGAACCTCCGGACTGTCACGCAATAAAGGCCGACCGAACCATCGGCCATATTCATCCCTCCCCCCCTTAGACCTACAGGAAAGGGGCCGCCCGAAAGGGCGGCCCCTGCATCCTGGGTCCAAAAGCCGTATTGAAAAATCGAACCTGTCGCTATTTATACGCGGCGAGTTGACGGGCGGTATCCCGTGCAATGTCGCGCTGCTTCAGGTCTTCCTTCTTGGAATGCACGTTCTTGCCCTTGCCGAGGGCGATCTGCAACTTCACCTTGCCCCGCGAAAAATACATCTTCACGGGAATCACGGTAAGACCTTTCTGATCCGCCCGGGACTGGAGCATGTCGATTTCACGCTTGTGCAAAAGCAGCCTGCGCGGACGCTCGGGGTCGGGGCGGTCAAAAAGGGAGGTGTTCTCGTACGGAGCGATGTGCACGCCCACGAGCCACGCTTCCCCGTCGCGAAAGCGCACGTATCCGTCCTTGAAGCTCACTCGTCCCTCGCGCAGAGACTTCACTTCACTGCCCTGCAGGGCGATGCCGGCCTCGAAGGTATCCATGAATTCGTACAGGCGCCGGGCCTGCTTGTTCTGCCCGATGACGTTTGCAGCGGGTTTCTTCTTTTTCTTTCCCATATATGTCTCTAATGCGGAAGTTCGTCGTTTTCCAGAAGCGATGCGAAAAAGGTCAATTCTTCCGGATACTGTTTGAAAATGGTCTCCATGACCAGCGAGTTGATGCGCCCGACGGTGCGGCATTCCAGCACCTTGCGCAGCAGTTCCCGGCACTCGCGCATCCGGGTCTGACGGATGACGCGCTTGATGCCCGGTATGGCTTGCGGCGTCAAGGAAATGGAGTCGATGCCCATGCCCATGAGCAGCGGCACGCAGTAGGGATCGGAGGCGACCTCGCCGCAAAGGCTCACCGCAATGCCCGCCTCGTGGGCAGCGTCCACCACCAGCTTGATGGCGCGCAGCGTGGCCGGGTGCAGCGGCTGGTACAGGTACGAAACATGGCTGTTGGTACGGTCCACGCCGATGCTGTACTGAATGAGGTCGTTGGTGCCGATGCTGAAGAAATCCACTTCCTGAGCCAACAGGTCCGCGATCATCACGGCAGAAGGCAGCTCGATCATAATTCCCACGGGCATGTCCGGATCGTACTCCACGCCTTCGCGCCGGAGTTCCGCCTTGGCCTGCGCCAGCCATGCCTTGGCCTGACGCACTTCCTTGATGCCCGAGATCATCGGAAACATCAGCGCCACATTGCCGTGCGCCGAGGCGCGCAGGATCGCCCGCAGCTGCGTCTTGAAAATTCTCGGATGCTTGAGGCAGAAGCGGATGGCCCGCAGCCCCATGGCCGGGTTGGCTTCGTCCAGCATCCCGAAACTGCTCATGAACTTGTCGGATCCGAGGTCGAGACTGCGGAAGATGACCTTGCGCGGCTTCATGATTGAGGCCAGGTCCGCGTACTTCTGGTACAGCTCCTCCTCGCTCGGCAGGTCGGACCGGCTGATGTAGGCGTACTCCGTACGGTACAGGCCGATGCCTTCGCCGCCGCTGTCCAGCACTGCCGCGACTTCCTCCACCAGCTCGATGTTGGCGTGCACGTCCACCTTGAACCCGTCGAAGGTCTCGGCCGGAAGCTGGCACTGAAGACGCGTCTGCCTCGTGTATTCCTCGAACTGCGCGGCCCGCTCGTTGTAGTCGGTCAGCTCTTCTTCGCTGGGATTGACCACGATTCGGCCCTGAAGACCGTCCACCACGATCAGATCACCGTCGCTGATCACCTCTTCAAGCCGATTCACGCCCACCAGCGCGGGGATGCCCAGCGTGCGGGCCATGATGCCCGTGTGCGAGGTCTTGCCGCCCTGCACCGTGGCAAAGGCCATGATCCTGTTCACTTCCAGTTCGGCGATATCCGCCGGAGAAAGGTCGTGCGCGAGGATGATGACGCGCCCCTGTACAGCAGCGTTGTCCGCGCCCTTGCCGATGAGTCGCGACTGAACGCGGTCGGCCACCACATGCACGTCCTGCATCCGCTCGCGGATGTAGGGGTCTTCCACGGCGCCGAAGGCCGCTTCCTGATCGGCCACGGACTTTTCCAGTGCCCATTCGGCGTTGAGGCCGAGGGTGCGGATGTATTCCGCCGCGGTGTTGGAAAGCTTGGGGTCGCCCAGCATCATGAGATGCGTATCGATGAGCAGGGCGTAGTCCTGAAGTTCTGCGGGAACCTTTTCACGAACGGCCTGCATTTCCTGACGCACGGTCTCGAAGGCCGCATGCAACCGTTCCACCTCACCTTCGATGCTGGAGGCGGGCACGGTGTTACGCGGCAGGTGCGCCTTGTGGCTGCGGTTGACGAACACGGCCTTGCCGATGGCAATGCCGGTCGCCACGGAGATACCGCTGATAGTCTTGCCGTTCACTTTCCCATCTACTCCTCGCGGAAGCGGTTCTCGAAGAGCCGCTCCAGCCTGTCCAGCGCCTGCGGCGCGTCATCGCCGCTGGCCCTGAGTTCCAGAGTGGTTCCTTCTCCGACGGCAAGTGTGAGTATGTCGAGAATACTCTTGGCGTCAACCACCTGCTCGCCGGAAGCGATGCTCACCGACGCACTGAACTTCTGGGCGGCCTGAGCCAGCTTGCCCGCGGGCCTTGCATGGAGCCCGTTGGGGCTGCTGACCACGACCTCCCGCGTCTGCGTATCCCCGTTGCCGCCGGGTTCGGATTCATTCTTGACCATATATATCTGTCCTTGATCGGCTTTGAAAGCCGTTCGACTTATCTTGTATCACATTCCGGGCATCACGGACATGATGCGTTGCGCCGTCAAGCCTATTTCCGGCAACAGTTCGGTCATCAGCAGAAAGGCCGCTGCCGCAAACACCCGGGAAACAAGCCCGGTGTTGACGAATCGACCGAACAGAGTCAGCGCGGAAACCCCGAGCACCCATTGCCACCAAACCATGGGCTGCGGCCATATCTGTGCCCATATTACAACCAGAAGCGCGGCGTTGGCGTATTTCAGCCTCGCGCCCCAGTTGATGAGATCCCAACGTCTGAGCCGCTCCAGAAACTGCAGGCCGTTGCGCAGTCCCGCCAAAAACGTCAAGGCACGGAACCCCTGCAAGCCGGCGAAGAGAACCAGCCCGAGTACGAAAGGCGCGACGTGCAGCCCAGCCAGAAGCATGGCCGTGGTCGCCAGCGCCCAGAACACGAGCAGACTCCCGGCGAAAACCGAGTCGCCCAGTGCCGAGAGCGTATAGCTTGTGGTATCGCGCACTTTGTAGAACATCTTTTCCGGGAACCGCCCATCATGGATGTTCTGTTCCAGATGCAGATAGATGCCGGCCAGACAGGGAAGCCAGAACGGATGCGACTGATGATGTCGCACATAGCGGCGAAGGGCCCTGCGGTACGCGGCGGAATCCGGATGGATGGCGCGCAGGCCGGGCATCATCGCATAGGTCATGCCTATATTCTGCATGCCGCGGGTGTTGAAGCAGGCACCGCCCAGCCAGCAACGCACGAACGTACGCATGAAGGCCTGTGCCTTGCCCTCCCGCATGAGGCTATCCGTGCTGCCGAGTCCGATGGCCGTTCCCTCCAAAATACTTGCCGGATCAGCCGGGAAGCAGGCTGATTCTCTGAAGATAGCGCGAAATCAAAATCGCCGCCACCACCTTGAGCTCGTCCCACGGAGCAAAGGGAATGACCCCCACGGTGAGCGTCTTGCCCCAGGTGAGATCAAGGGACATCTTCAGCCACACCGAGCCGATGCCGTAAATGACCAGCATGGCGCAAAGCCCCCAGAACAAGCCGGAAATCCAACCGAAGCCACCTTGTTCATCCCGTACCCGTCCTGTAAAAAGCGGTGACAACAGGAATCCGACCAGATACCCGCCCGTCGGCCCCAACGCGTAGCCGATCCCCGCGCCGCCGCCGCTGAAGACCGGCATCCCGGCGATGCCCGCCAGAATGTAAAGCCCCACGGCAGCCATGCCGTACCGGGGACCGAGGATCATGCCCGCCAGAAACACGAACAGCGGCTGCATGGAGATTGGCACCGGCCCGATGGGGACGATGAGGTATGCGCCAACGGCGATGGCCGATGCCATGATCGCCGTCCATACGATGAGACTCAAACGTTGGATGCCTTCAGCCATTGCGGATCTCCGGTTGTTCCGCACCGACGGGATCCAGCCCGGCCGCGCGGATGCGTTTAAGGTCCTCTTCCGGACCTTCGCCCGGTGTTGTCAGATAATCTCCGGTCATCACTCCGGTAATGCCCGCCCCGAAAGGCTTGGCCGCACTCTCCGGACTGAACACTGCGGGACGTCCGCCGCAAAGCCGCAGCTGCCTGTCCGGAAGCAGAAACCGCAGCAATGCCAGCGTCCTCAGCGCTTCCGAAGGCGTCATCACGGAACGCCCCTCCAGCGGGGTGCCGGGCACCGGCGTCAGAAAATTCACGGGAACCGAGGGCACCCCCAGTTCCGCAAGCGTCAACGCCAGCTCGGCGCGGTGCTCCCAGCTTTCCCCTAGTCCGAAAATACCACCGGAGCACACGAAAAGCCCTTCCTCCAACGCATCCCGGACGGCCTGCACGTCCTCTTCGTAGTCATGCGTGGAGCAGATGCTGGGGAAATACGAGGCCGACGTCTCCAGATTATGATGGTATCCGGCCATTCCCGCACGTTTCAGCTCACGAAGCACGTCCCGGCTCACTATGCCCGGGGACGCGTCAGGCGTGACCCCTGCCTCGGCCGCCGCCCTCAGGCAACGGGAAAATTCATCCAGCTCCCCCTCGCGCAGCCCCGTGCCGCTGATGACCACCCCGAAGCGGCTCGCACCGCCGCGTCTGGCTTCCTGAGCCGCGCGGCCCACTTCACCGGGATCCAGCAAGGGGTATTCGTCACAGCCGGTGTCATGATGCGCGGACTGGGCGCAAAACGAACAGTTCTCGGGACACCGTCCGCTGCGGGCGTTGACGATGGCGCAGACATGCATCCGGTTGCCGAAGAAGTGGTACCGCACGGATTGCGCGGCCTGCATCAACTCCGTGATGCGCTCGTCCGGGCACAGGGCCACGGCTTCGATATCCGTATCGGCCAGCGCCCTGCCCTCCACGGCGCGTTTCGCCAAGCGCTCGAAAGTCATTGCGTACGCATCCTTGCATAAAGCTGTTTGGCGGTCCAGCCGCTCAGCCGCGCCGCGGCACGTCGGGCGACCTCCTTGGGCTTGCCCCCGGCCTCGGCCTCCTGCGCCAGCACGCGGTCGGCCTCATCGGCTTCGCTCACGGCTCCCTCTTCGGGTGGGCCGATGACCACCGTCGCCTCGCCCCGAATCTCGAAATGCGCCGCATCCGGGGAAGCGAGGGTGCCGTACAGGTACTCCTCGTAATCCTTGGTCAGCTCACGGGCGATGCAGTACGGACGGTCGCCCAACGCCTTGAAGGCTGCGGAAAGGGATGCCTCCAGCCGGGTCTTGCGCTCGAAGAACACCAGCGTGGCGCCCGTGTCGCGATATGCCTGAAAAAATTTAGTCGCCTGTCCTTCCTTGCGCGGCGGAAAGCCGAGAAAGGCGTAGGGGATGGGCGGCAGCCCGCAGGCGGAGAGCGCAGTCACGGGTGCGCTGGGGCCGGGCACGGGCCGCACGGGCAGCCCGGCGTCGCGACAGCCGCGCACCAGCCGGAATCCGGGGTCGGACATGAGCGGCGTCCCGGCATCGGAGACAAGGGCCACGGCCTCGCCCGCCTCGATGCGGGCAAGCACCATGGCGGTCTTGGTCGCCTCGTTGTGTTCGTGAAAACTGGTCATGTCGCCGGACCGCTCCACGCCGCAGCGCTGAAGCAGCAGTCCGGTGCGTCGGGTGTCCTCCGCCAGTATCAGGGAGGCGGCGGAAAGAACCGCTGCCGCCCTCGGCGAGAGGTCCCCGTCGTTGCCCAGCGGCGTGGCCACCACGTACAGGCCGGGGGAAGGAAATTCGTTCGATTCGTTCATGGCTGGTACCGTCCTGTGGGATCGGGGGTTCTTCTACCACCGGGAGCCGCAGGACGGAAGCGGCAATTTTCCCGGTTTTCAGGCGTAATCAGCGGCGTCGATAACGTCGCGGTACAGCGTGATTTCAAGACCATCGGCCCCTTCGGAGACCGCGGCCAGATCGAAACGACACGGCACCTCCCACTGGTCGCTGGCGGAAAGATAATGCGAGGCAGCTCTGACAAGCCGGGAACACTTCTCACGGCTCAGGGCCTGCGAGGCGCAGCCGCGCGAGCCGCGCCCGCGCGTCTTGACCTCCACGAACACGAGAGTGTCCCCGTCGCGGCAGACCAGATCAAGCTCCAGCCGCCCGTGACGCCAGTTGCGTTCCAGCACCCGAACCCCCTCGGACTCCAGATGACGGGCCGCCGCATCCTCGCCCATGCCGCCCGCGCCGGGCATTATGCTCTTCAGAATTGCGCGCATGGTGCCAAGTAGCACACCGTCGCGCGGCGGTCCATGGGCCGCCAATTCACATTTCCTTGAACTTGCAGGGCGCGAGGCGTATGCAGTCCGCATGAAACACGACGACACCAACGCACAGGGCGGCGCGGCGCCGGTTCGCGACCGCGTGACGCGGATAGCGGATTTTCTCTTTGAATGCGGCATGCTTCGCAAAACGCCCAGAACCGGCTACCAGTTCCTTGGCTCCGGCTCGGAGAACGTGGCGGAACATTCGTTTCGCACTGCGGTCATCGGCTACGTGCTGGCGCGAATGGCAGATGCCGACGAAGCCCGCACCACCCTTTTGTGCCTCTTCCACGACCTGCACGAGGCCAGAACCGGTGACTTCAACTACGTCAACCGCATCTACAACAGCTCCACTCGCACCATGGCGCTGGAACATGCCACGGCCGGGACCGGCCTCGCCGACGAGTTGCTCCCCATGTGGGAGGAGCTTGAGGCGGTTCAGACGCTTGAGGCCCAGCTTGCGCAGGACGCGGACCAGCTTGACTTCATCCTGAACCTCAAGGAAGAGGCGGACATGGGCAACCGCTACGCCACCCAGTGGCTGGAGCTTGCGGTACAGCGCGTGCGCACCAAGTGGGGGCAGGAGCTGGCCGAGACCATCGCCCGCACCGACCACAAGGACTGGTGGTTCCTCGGCCCCGACCCCGAGTGGTGGATTCGCAAGAACGGCAAGAAGTAGGCGTTGCCGATGGCCCGGCGCGGGTTACTGCAGGAAAAAGCGTTTAAGAATGGCTTCCACACGTCCGCTCTCGATCATGGCTCCGAGCGCCCTGTCGAACCGATCGACGGTGACAGCCCTTTCGGGGCTGCGGGTATAGCCGATGTAGTAGTCAACGTCCTCGTACTTCGCGACGTACTCCAGATTGCCCAGATGCAGCTTGCCCATGAGGGCCACACCTACATCCCGATTGGAGAAGACGGCGTCGATCCGGCCCCACGCAAGTTTCTTGAATGCTTCCTCGTCGTCCGGGGTCATGTCTATGAAGAAATCCCCGTCCAGTTCGCGGCAGAGAAGGTCCAGCGTATTGGAGGTGTTGGAAGGGCCATAGACGCCCACGACCTTGCCTTTAAGAGCCTGCGGTCCCGACTCCTGCATGGCCAGCGGGCTGTCCTTTCGCTGAAAGAACCCATACTCGGTCCGCACGACGGCACTGGAAAAACGCATCCAGCGAGTACGCTCGTAGGTTTTGCCTATGAAGAACAGCGCGTCGGCTTGACCGCGCCGTAAGAGCATCTGCGCCCGGGGCCAAGGCAGAATACGAACATCGCAATCCACCCCCTGCTCGGTGCAGACTGTCTTCACGATCTCCACCCCCGGCCCTGACGGCACCCCGTCCACTGCATAGGTGAACGGCGGGAAATCCTGTGTCAGAAAGAGCAGACGCTCCCTTTCCGCGGCACCGGACGACGTCGCAAAACAGAGCAGGATCACTGCCGCAGCAAACCACTTTTTCATGCTCCACCTCCTTGGCACAGGGGCTTTTGCAGCGGATTGCAGACTCCGATTTTTTCCAGCTTAGGCTATTTGGCAGTGGTTGGACATGTTTTTTCAATACGTCCGGCGGCATTGGTCACATTTTCAATACCGAGCTTGCGAAGCGTGAATGAATTCTGTAATAGTCGCTAAGCCAAGCAGACGGATTCCGGCCGGGCGCGCTGTTGGGGACTGGCGGCGTCCAAGGTTCCGTCATCGGGGAAAGCAATGTCACAAGCTGTGAGGGGAATTTCCGCCCCGTTCGCCACGCTCGGCGCGGCGTTCCTGGGGTTTGTGGGAGAATTGGGCGCGCTTGCCATCTTCTTCCTGGATTCCCTGCGTCTTGTCTTTGCCGGATGGGGGCAGTTTGCCAAGATCATCCGTCAAATCTACTTCATCGGCGTGCAATCCATCAGCGTCATCGCCCTCATCGGCGGTTTCGCGGGTATGGTCATGGGCATGCAGCTCTATTTTGCCCTGTCCATCTTTGGTGCCGACGGCTTTCTCGGCGCAGGGGTCGGCCTTTCCATGGTGCGCGAACTCGCGCCCGTGCTGACGGCCATCATGCTCGCCGGACGCGCAGGCTCCGCCATGACCGCCGAGATCGGCGTCATGCGCATCTCCGAACAGATCGATGCGCTGACCATCATGGACATCAACCCCATGCGCTACCTCGTGGCGCCCAAGATGGCGGCGTGCATCATCAGTTTCCCCATCCTGACCACCTTCTTCAATCTCATCGCCATCTCCGGCGGCTGGCTCACCGGCGTCAAGCTGCTCGGGGCCAATGAAGGCGTCTACTGGTCGCGCGTGCAGGAGTCTCTCAGCTGGAGCGACATTGAAGGCGGACTCATCAAGTCTCTCGTCTTCGCCTGCATCGTCTGCACCATCTGCTGTTTCGAAGGATATTTCACCCACACCCGCAAAGGGCACGTGGGGCCCGAAGGCGTCAGCCAGTCCACCACTTCGGCGGTGGTCAAGGCCTGTGTCGTGACGCTTGCCTCCGACTACATTCTCACTTCGATACTGTGGTAGGAGGGAAGGCGATATGACGAAAGCACCGGGAATACGCACCCAGAATCTGAGCATCGGCTACGGTGGAGTCCCCGTGGCGTCGGATCTTGATCTGCAGATGCCCGCAGGCAAGGTGACGGTGGTCGTCGGCGGCTCCGGCTGCGGCAAGTCCACCCTTATAAAACACATCCTGCGACTGCACGATCCCATTGAAGGGCGCGTCTTCGTGGGGGACCACGAGGTGCACTCGCTCTCCGGCAAGGCGGCCCGCTGCTTCAAGCAGCGCATGGGGGTGCTGTTTCAGGACGGCGCCCTGCTCGGCTCCCTGACCATTGCCGACAACCTCGCCCTGCCCCTTCGCGAGCACACGAGGCTGAAGGACCCGGAGATACTGGAGATCGTGCGCAACAAGCTCCAGCTCGTGGGGCTGGAGGGCACTGACGCAAAATACCCCACGGAGCTTTCCGGCGGAATGCGCAAACGCGCGGGACTTGCGCGGGCGCTGGTCATGGACCCGCAGGTTCTTTTCTGCGACGAGCCCACTTCCGGGCTGGACCCGATTCTTTCCGCGGAACTGGACCATCTGCTGCTGGAAATGATGTCGCATTTCGACATGACCATGATCGTGGTCAGTCACGATCTGGCAAGCATGCGGGCCATTGCGGACCACGTGGTGCTTCTGGGCGACGGACGCTGCCTGTTCCAAGGTTCCGTCGAGGAACTGGACGCCAGCGAGGACGAGTACCTCAGACGGTTCCTCGATCGGTTGCCTGAAGAACGCACCACCCCACGCCTGACCATGCCGGCGCTGGACCCATCCAAACTCAAGATCGACTGCAGCAGGCTGCTGGACTAAAGGACAGGTTCCGACACAATGAGCAACATGAAGAAATACAGCAAGGAAACGGCCGTCGGCATTTTTGTCTTCGTCGGGCTTCTCGCCATGGTCTACATGAGCGTGAAACTCGGCAACGTGGGCATCTTCAGCGACAACCACTGGACCCTCAAAGCCAGCTTCACCGACGTTTCCGGCCTGAAGGACAACGCTCCCGTGCAGATGTACGGCGTGAAAATAGGCTACGTCAAATCCATTACCCTCAATCAGAAGGATGGCGTGGCGGACGTGGACATGAAAATCCACGAGGATGTAACCGTCACCGACGACTCCATCGCCTCGGTAAAAACCAGCGGTCTCATCGGCGACAAATACATCAAGATCACACCGGGCCTCGGTAGCGCCATGGAACCGGGCGAATTCCTGTTCGACACCGAACCGGCCATCGACCTTGAAGACCTCATAAGCAAATTTGCATTCGGGAAGGTATAGATATGCGAAAGACTCTTTTTTCCACCATTGTGACGGCTCTTATCTTTCTGGGATTCAGCGCCTCGGCCCTTGCCGCCGAATCGCCGCAAAAGCGTGTCGAAGAGGGTGTCGGCGAGATAGTCGAACTGCTGAAGGACGGCCGCCTGCAGGACAACGACAAGCGCGAGGCTGCGCTTGAGGACATCTCCAAACTTTCCGACAAGTACTTCGATTACAAATACCTGGCGATGATGGCCGTGGGGCGTCCTTGGTTGGAAATGGATGATAACACCCGCGACGAGCTGACCAAGGTCTTCCGGAAAGTGCTTGAGCTCAACTACCTTCCCAAGCTTGAAGGATACTCCGGACAGAAGATCAATTACGTCAAGGAAATGGTTCGCGGAGACAAGGCCATGGTCATCACCGAGGTGATTGACAAGGACAAGAAAATCTCCGTAAACTACAGGCTGGTAAAAATGAATGGCGTGTGGATGGTTTACGATATCATCGCCGAAGGCATCAGCCTGGTGAAGAACTACCGCACCCAGTTCGCCGAGATCCTGCATGACGGCGACGCGCAGACCCTGATCGAAAAGCTCCGGCAGAAAGCCAAGGAGCTTGAAGCCGCTCAACGAGCCGAAAACGGAAACTAACCATGCGCCTGCAATTCATTCTGGCATTCGCCATCGTTCTTTTCGCCGCATCCACGGCTCTCGCTTCCGGGCCCACCTGCCCTTCGGAGCAGCTGGCCCAGTACAACTTCAAGGAAGACATCTGGGACGACTCCGGAAACCTCGTAGAGGACGACAGCGCCGCCTCCATGGACCAGCCCGCTGCCAAGGACTTGGCCTCGGACCCGTTCGAAGGCTGGAACCGCTTCTGGTTCCAGTTCAACGACAGCCTCTATTACGGCCTGTTCAAGCCCATCGCCAAGGGCTACGGTTACGTGGTTCCGGAAAAGCTGCGCCTGAATTTCCGCAACTTCTTCCACAATCTGCTGTTCCCGGTCCGGTTCGTGAACTGCCTCTTGCAGGGCAAATTTCAGGGTGCCGGTCTGAACATGTCCCGGTTCATGGTCAATACCGTCTTCGGTGTCGGTGGTCTGGGCGATCCGGCCTCTGCGCACAAGAAAGCTCGCCCGGAAATTGCTGACGGGAAAGAAGACTTCGGCCAGACCCTCGGCCACTGGGGCATCGGCAACGGCCCCTACCTCGTGTGGCCGATCATGGGTCCCAGCACCGTTCGCGACACCGCAGGCTTTGCCGGAGACTACTTCGTCTCCGTGGATACCTACGTGCTGAACTTCTGGCAGGCCATTGGCTACTTTGCATTCGGCCGCGTCAACTATCTTTCGCTCAATCTGGATCAGTACGACACTCTCAAGCAGGGTGCCATCGACCCCTATCAGGCCTTCAAGGACGCCTACCTGCGTCTGCGAGCCAAGCAAGTCGCCGAGTAGCGATGCTCATAGCCGTCATCTCCGACACGCATATGGGCGCGCCTCCGGCCTGGCTGGATGAAGTGTACGCGCGTTGGCTGGAACCGGCCGACGCGCTTCTTCATTGCGGCGACATCACCAGTCCTTCGGTCTGGTCGTACTTTCTGCAGCATCCGCAATTCCACTGCGTACGCGGCAACTGCGACTGGGACCCGGCACTCGTGGACCAGCTCCAGCCCATGCAGACCATCGACATCGGCGGCCTCACCGTGGGCATGACGCACGGCTGGGGACCCCGTCCGCAGGTACCCGAAAAAGTAGCCGAAGCCTTTGCACCGGACTGCGACCTCGTCTGCTACGGGCACACTCACGCCCGCGACTGGTCTGTACGAAACGGACTGAGGCTCTGCAATCCCGGCAGCCTCGGAGAATCCGGCTCTCTCGCCCATATTACCGTGGCCGATGAAGGCAGCATGGACTGCCGATTCGTCAGCGTCCGGTAAGCCTCCGACACGCCTTTCCTCCCTCGCATCTTTACGCGAAATGGTTCGCGAGCATTGTTGCACGCTTTTCAAAGTGCTATGCTCACGCGAAAGGAGGATTCATGACACTTCGCACACTCATCACCGCAGTTTTTGCTGCCATTCTCACCGCCGGTTGCATGGGGCACACCCCCGGAACACCCGGAGGCTATTCCGGCCACATGGGCGGCATGCCTTTCGGCGGCTTCGGTATGATCCTGCTTGTAGCCGCCATTGGCTTGATCATCTGGATGACCATGCGCGGATCCGCTGGCCGGGACAGGAAGGAAAAGACCTCGCTGGATATCCTCAAGGAACGATACGCCAGAGGCGAAATCGACCACGAGGAATTCGAGCAGATTAAGAGCAAGCTGGAGGAATGATCCGGTCCGGACCGTGCGAATGGGCAGGTGCGTGGACAGTTTTGTGGGGGCGTGGTACGTTTCCCGACCCTGTCACGATGGAGTCAACAGCATGAAGTTTTCCGGCATCAACCTTCTCGACGAACTGCAACGTCCCGAACTCGAAGACCTGCGCCAGAACTTCCGGGAGCGGCGGGTCCGCAAAGGCAGTATCGTCTTTCGTCCCGACGAGGAGGAGGATCTGGTCTTCATCATCTCATCGGGGCGGGTTCGCATCTACCTTGGCTACGAGGACAAGGAATTCACCCTCGGCATCCTCAATCCCGGCGACCTCTACTCAACCCACGCCGACTGTTACGTGCAGGCGCTGGAAGACACCGTACTGCTGACCACCGACGTGAACTCCGTGAAAAACTGCATGGCGCAGATCCCGCTGTTCAACCGCACCATGGTCCGCGTGCTCGGCCACATCCTGAAAAACTCGTTCTCGGTCATCGACGGCCTCGTATTTCGCGACATCAACACCCGTCTCGTGGACTTTCTGCTCAAGGAGGCCGAGGACGGCACCGCGCGCAACGACGGAGCCATCGAGATCGAAACCGGGCTCACTGTCGAACAACTCTCCCAACTCCTCGGCGCTACGCGCCAAACCGTTTCCACGCTTATCAACAACCTCGTCCGCGACGGACTCATTGAAAAAATTGGCCGCTCGAAATGGTTGCTGCCGGATCCGGAAGGTCTCCGCGCCAGAGTCGAAGCATGACGCGCCGGCCCGCGGAAGAACTTTTTCGGATTTTATACCTGCAATGTCGGATATCCGACAAAAACTTGTGCCGGAATTGTCTACAGTAAACTCCGAGGCTCTCAGCCTCGCGCCGTAGATGACATAACGCCCAACCCATCGGGAGGTAAGAGGTATGGCAAAGGAACCTCGTCCGGTAGAAGAACTGTCCATCTGGAAAGATGCGCAGGCCATGATGAAAAAGGCCCGGGCCGAAGGAATCGAAACGGTTCACGAACGGCTCCAGCAGCAGACGCCCCACTGTAAATTCTGCGAACTCGGCGTCAGTTGCCGAATCTGTACCATGGGGCCGTGCAAGATCACTCCCAAGGCACCGCGCGGCGTCTGCGGCGCGGACGCCGACGTCATTGTCGCACGCAATTTCGGACGCTTCATCGCGGGCGGCTCGGCCGGGCATTCCGACCACGGCCGCGACCTCATTGAAGTGCTCGAAGCCATCGTGGAAGGCGACACCAAGGATTATTCCATTTCGGATGAAAACAAACTGCGCGCCATTGCCGCGGAAGTCGGTGTGGAGACCGAAGGCCGCGAAATCATGGACGTTGCCCGCGACGCGGTCGAAGTGTTCTTCGGCGACTTCGGCAGCCGCAAGAAGCAGGTGGCGTTCCTGAGCCGTGTGCCTGAAAAACGCCGCCAGATATGGGACAGGATCGGCATGACCCCGCGCGGCGTAGACCGTGAAATCGCCGAGATGATGCACCGCACGCACATGGGCTGCGACAACGACGCGCCCAACACCATGGTGCACGCGGCCCGCACCTCGCTCTCCGACGGCTGGGCCGGTTCCATGATCGGCACGGAGCTTTCCGACGTGATCTTCGGAACGCCCACGCCTTCCATGTCCGAGGCCAACCTCGGCGTCATCAAGGAAGACAAGGTCAACCTGCTGGTGCATGGCCACAACCCGGTGGTCTCCGAGATGGTTCTTGCCGCCGCACGCGAGCCCGAACTCATCAAGGAAGCCGAGGCGCTCGGCGCCAAGGGCATCAACGTGGCGGGGCTCTGCTGCACCGGCAACGAGCTGCTCATGCGCCAGGGCATTCCCATGGCGGGCAACCACCTCATGACCGAGCTGGCCCTGCTCACCGGCGCTGTGGAAGCCGTGGTGGTGGACTACCAGTGCATCATGCCGAGCCTCGTGCAGATCGCAGGCTGCTACCACACCCGCTTCATCGACACCGCTCAAAAGGCCCGCTTCACCGGCGCCATCCATTACGATATCCACCCGCACAACGCCATGGAACAGGCGCGCGACATCGTGCGGCTGGCCATCAAGGCCTACGCCGAACGCGATGCCTCCCGCGTGGACATCCCGTGCGAGCCCGTGAAGCTCATGACCGGCTTCTCCAACGAGGCCGTCATCGGCGCCCTCGGCGGCAGCCTGACCCCGCTGGTGGACGCCATCAAGGCGGGCGACATTCGCGGCGCCGTCGGCATCGTGGGCTGCAACAACCCCAAGTTCCAGCAGGACTCCATGAACGTGGGGCTCGCCAAGGAACTCATCAAGAAAGATATCCTCGTGCTGGCAACCGGCTGCGTGACCACCGCGGCAGGCAAGGCCGGACTGCTGGTGCCCGAAGCCATCGAGATGGCCGGCCCCGGCCTCAAGAAGGTCTGCGGCTCGCTCGGCATCCCGCCGGTTCTGCATTACGGCTCCTGCGTGGACAACTCCCGCATCCTGCAACTGTGCGCCGCGCTCGCCAACGAGATAGGCGTGGACATCAGCGACCTGCCCGTGGGCGCGTCCTCGCCCGAATGGTATTCGGAAAAGGCCGCCGCCATCGGCCTGTACGCCGTGGCCAGCGGCATCTACACCCACCTCGGCCATCCGCCGAACATCCTCGGCTCCGAGACCGTGACCAATATCGCCACCTCGGGGCTTGAAGATCTGGTGGGTGCCTCGTTCGTCATCGAACCGGACCCGGTCAAAACCGCGGAACTGTTCGACGAACGCATCAAAAGCAAGCGCAAGGCCCTTGGCCTGAGCGAATAGGACTCTACCGGGGGCGGGCCTTTCCGCCCCCGTTTTCACCACCGGAGCACCCCGAATGAAGCTCGCTTTCGCAGGAAAAGGCGGCGTGGGAAAGACCTCGCTCACCGCATGGATGGCCGACATGCTGGCCCGTCAGGGAAAGAATGTCTGGATGATAGACGCCGACACGGCCCTGTCTCTCGGGCAGGCATCCGGTCTTGACGAGGCCGCCCTGCCCGAACCCATCATCGCCCGGCAGGATCTGGTCAGGGAGCGAATCCACGAAGGCGGCTTCCTGAATCTGAACCCCGAGGTCGGCGATCTGCCGGAAACCCTTGCGGTGGACGTACCGCTTTGCGACGAACCGACACCCGGCATCGAACCGGGGCGCAAGCGGCTGCTGGTCATGGGAGCGCTTACGAATGCGGGCGGCGGCTGCGCCTGCGACGCCAATGCTCTGCTCAAGGCGCTTCTTGCAAACCTCGTCATGGACAGCGAAGACTGCGTGCTGGTGGATCTCGAAGCAGGCGTGGAACACCTCGGACGCGGAACGGTCACGCACGTGGACGGTCTCGTGGTCGTGAGCGAGCCGAGCTTTCGCAGCTTCAGGGTGGCTGCCGACGTCAGTCGCATGGCCTCGGACCTCGGCCTGACCAATCAGGTGCTGGCCGTTAACCGATACACCGGCGGCGATCAGCCGGAACTCCCGGAACTGCCCGAAAGGCGTATCAGCATCCCCCCGCTCGACGGCCTTGCAAAACGCCAGATGACCAGCGGCAACGTGCTCGGCATTCCCGAGACCCCGCAGATCGAAAAGACCCTTCGCTCGCTACTGGCCTCACTCGGTTTTTAACCCACTCTTTCCGTTCGCAAAGTGCCGATTCGAGACTCTCGGGTCGGCTTTTTGCATTTTACGCTGCATACCCGGCTATGCACCACGCAAACCGAAGTTTTCACTTCCCCAGCCCTTTCCCTTTGATGATTCGGCCACCTCAAATAAAACATTCAGTCAATACAGACCATTGGAATATATAAGTTGTTCTTGCCTTCATGGAACTTTTCTTGCTTTATCCCGGGCTGTTTCAAACACCAACAGCCGGTTTGAACCGGGTGAGGGACCATGTAAGGGGGAAATCCTATCGTGTTCGATAAAATGAAAACTCTCAAATTCAAACTCGTGGGGGTCATCGGCTTCTGTATCCTGTCCATTATCGGGATACTGATCCTCTCCTCGGCGACGCTCGTGGAAATCGAAGGCCGCTTCAAGAGCATGAAGCGCGAGGCGCTGGACGGGCAGGTTGCTTCGCTGGCCATCACCCGCGACATGAACTACGTCAGCCGCCTGACCCGCAACATCATGCTGGGCAGCGACATCGACAAGGACCTTGGCAAGCTCGACAAGCGAATTGAACGAATCGAAAAGAATTTCAAAATCTTGGAAGATTCCGCAATTAATCAGGAAGAGCGCGGACTCATCGAAAAGGCCCGCACTGCCGCACTGGGCTTCGTGGAGGACGGGCGCCGCTTCGCCCGCGCCCTGCGCGATCTGCCGAAGTCCGAACGCTATACCAAGTATCCTGACTACGGTCGCTCCGCCACCCCCCTTGCCCAGAAGTCCCGCAAGTACTTCGGGACGCTGGTCAAGCAGAAGGACGCCCAGTACGCGCACTGTGTCACATCGTTCGAGGCCGAACTCTCCACCGCACGCTGGACTGTTCTCATTGTGGCGTCCTGCGTGGCCGCAATCATGCTCATCCTGAGCCTGTTGCTGCTCAGGGCCATCCTCAAACCCCTCGGTGAGGCCACTGAATTCACGCGCCGCCTCGCCTCCGGCGACTATGAGGCCGAGGTGAAGGCCGAGAACTTCCACGGCGAAATTCGGGTGATGGTCGAGGCGCTGCAGGAGATGGCAGCCAACCTCAAGGTCAGCATGGCGGAAGCCACGGAACAGGCCGAACGCGCCAGAGAACAAGCTGAAAGCGCCGAACGCGCCCGCGAGCAGGCCGACGGCGAAAGCGCCCGCGTCACGACCCTGATGACCGAAATGACCGAAGTTGCCCGCAAGGCCACGGAAATAGCCGAACAGCTGCACACGGAATCCGGCAACCTCTCCGGGCTGGTCAAGGAGATCAGCTCCGGGGCCAGCCTGCAGCGCGACCGGGTTCAAGAGACCGCCAGCGCCATGGAAGAGATGAACGCCACGGTCTCCGAGGTGGCGAGCAACGCCACCAACGCGGTCGAGGAGGCCGATTCCGCGCGCTCCAAGGCGCAGGAAGGCTCGCAGATAGTGCATCAGGTAGTGGAGGCCACCGCAGAGGTCAGCACGCAGGTGGACTCCATGAAGACCGCCTTCGACGACCTCGGACGCCGGGTGGACGAGATCGGCCAGATCATGAGCGTTATCACCGACATTGCCGACCAGACCAACCTGCTGGCCCTGAACGCAGCCATCGAGGCCGCTCGTGCCGGTGACGCCGGTCGCGGTTTTGCCGTGGTCGCGGACGAAGTCCGCAAGCTGGCCGAGAAAACCATGCAGGCCACCAAGGAGGTCGGCGACTCGGTCACCGGCATCCAGACCGGCGCAAGCTCCAACATGGTGGCCATAGACAAGGTGGCGCAGGCCGTGTCCAAGAGCACCGGCCTGACCAGCGAAGCGGGCGAGTCGCTGAACCAGATCGTGCGGATCGTCACCGACACCGCCGACAGGATTCAGTCCATCGCCACCGCCGCGGAACAACAGTCCGCCGCAAGCGAGGAAATCACCCGCAACACCACCGACGTGAACCGCGTGGCCAGCGAAACATTCGAGAACGTCAACCGCTCCGTCGAGTCCATCGAAAATGTTGCCGAGCTGGCCGAAGAACTCAACGGAATCATGCGCCAGCTTGACGAAGTCCGCCGCTGATACACGGTTTCCAAAAGAACTACCCGGATCCCCCGCAGCCTCGACGCTGCGGGGGATTTTTCATTTCAGGCGGGCATGGAAGTCAAAGCCTTGCGAGTCTCGGTACCGCCTTCCGCAACTAACGCCGATCCATGCATCTTGAAAATTGTGCCGATCATGTTCTATATTCCTGAGAATAGGTAAAGCCTCTCAAGGCATCAACATGCACGCAAAAAACAAGGACCGAGCATGAACGAACCTTCCTGCGACAGGGACCGCCCCGAGACCACGCCGGGGTCCAAACAGGACTGCCACCTGATGGGGTCCGACGATCCCCAAATAGATTTTTTGCATCGGATCATCCGGTATGCCGTCAAGGCTCTTGCCTTCCTGATGGTCTTCGTCATCCTCTGGGGCATCCTGGACGTGCTTTGGGTGCTCTACACCAAGCTCTCCACTCCTCCTCACTTCCTGCTGAACATCAACGACATCCTCGCAACCTTCGGCGCGTTCATGGCCGTGCTCATCGCCATCGAAATATTCGCGAACATCGTCATGTATCTGGAGAGCGACATCATCCACGTTCGGTTGGTATTGGACACCGCCGTCATGGCCGCCGCGCGGAAGGTCATTGTTCTGGATTTCAAGCAACTGGATCCCATGGAGATATTCGCCCTCGGCTCTGTCCTTGCGGCGCTGGGCATCTGCTACCTTTTCGTGGGCCACGGCAGGGGCATAAGCTTCGGGCGCAAGAAGGAATAGTAATGCGGAACTGGTTCCCGCTCGCCTTTGCGACCATGAAGACGACAGGATTATCGACATGCATGAGCTGATGGACAACCTCTCGCTCATGGTGCTGGCCACGGGAGCCATTCTCGTGCTGACCATGTTCATGAGGCAGGCGCTTTCCAAGACGCTGGTCCCGCCCTTGGTTGGCTACCTGCTGCTCGGCTTCGCCCTCAGGCTGATGCAGGAGCACGGCGGGCTGCTGCCCCAGGGACATGGCGCGCTCTTCGCGTTTCTGGGCAAGGTGGGGTTGGTTACGCTGCTGTTCCGGGTGGGGCTGGAATCCAAACTATCCGGCCTGATCGAGCAGTTCAGATCAGCCGGGATCATTTCCATCGTGAACATAGCCGGGTGCGCCACGGGCGGCTTTCTCGTGTCACACCACCTCCTTGGCCTTTCATGGATTCCTTCGCTGGTGGTGGCCGTGGCCTTCACCGCCACGAGCGTCGGAGTCTCCATTCAGGTCTGGGAGCAGTGCGGCGCGCTCAAGACACGTCAGGGCAACCTGCTTCTGGACCTTGCGGAATTCGACGACATCTGTGCCGTTGTGCTCATGGCCCTGCTCTTCACTCTCCTTCCGGCCCTGCACGACGGAGCATCACACGGCCACATCTTGATGAATGCAGGCATCACCGCAGGATGGTTCGCGATAAAATTCAGCGCGTTCGTTGTCTTCTGCGTCTGTTTCAGCAAATATCTCGAACCGAGAGTTTCGAAATTTCTCAGAAGCTTCGAGCCGGATGAAGGATACATGCTCTCCATCACCGGCCTCGGCTTCATCATCGCCTCGCTTGCCGGGCTGCTGGGGTTCTCCCTCGCCATCGGGGCCTTCTTCGCAGGGCTTCTTTTCAGCCGGGACCCGGAAGCGGTCAAGGACGAAGCCCCCTTCCTTCCCATCTACGACTTCTTCAGCCCGTTTTTCTTCATCAACATAGGGCTTGAGATCGACCCCGCGGTGTTGGGCGTTTCCGTTCAGCTCGGGCTCGTGCTGCTCGCGGCCGCCGTGATACTCAAAGTGCTCACGGCAGGCGGCCCGGCGTGGGTGCTGCGGGATTTGCCCACCGGCGCCCTGCTCGGCGCGAGCATGGTTCCCCGCGCCGAGATCACCATGGTCGTCATGGAGCGCGGCATGCGCCTCGGCGAGTGGGCCGTATCCGAAGAACTCTTCAGCGCCATGGTCATCGTCTGCGCCGCCACCTGTCTGCTCAGTCCCGTGGTCATCCATTCCATGCTCAACGGCCGCTTCAGGCCGCAGGACAGCGACATAGGCTAATCCCCTTCGGACTCCCTGAACGGAGACCTGTCAAAGACATCGCTTTCAGGCTCGCGTCCGGCAAGAGGTTGCGCCGGAGCGTAATCGTACATAGCCTTCAGCTGCGCGACCTGATCCCAGCTGCCGTGCTGCCGGCAGTGCCGCAGCCGGTTCAGATCAAGACTGACGATGGTGGAGGTGGGCCGCTCCCCGGCTTCGAACAGACAGTCACCCTCGGGGGAAATCACGAGGGAGCCGCCCGCCAGATGGTAATGGCCGTAGTCGCATGCGCCGTTCATGTAGATGTAGTAGGCCTGATTCTCGATGGCCCGGGCGTACTTGATGTGCTGATAGCTGGGCGGGATGCTGTCCGGGTCCATGGAAAGCTGGATGAGCACTTCGGCTCCCATGAGGGTCAGCGTGCGGCTGATTTCCGGGAAGTCGGCATCGAAGCAGATCTGAAGACCGAAGCGGACTTCCGGCTCGGCGATGTCGAACACGTGGTAGTCGCTGCCCGGGACGGTGCCCTTCTCCAGATCCGTATCCCACGGAACCATTTTCCTGTAGATTCCCGACACGTTGCCGGAAGGATCGAACACGGGCGCGGCGTTGCTGAATCCGCCCCCCGGCTCGGCCAGCTTCAGGCTGCCCGGCACGAGCCAGACGCCAAGCTCCGCGGCAAGCCGTCCCAGACGCCGCATGGCCGGACCATCCGGATCCTCGACGGTCTCAGGCGCAATGCCGAACTCCACACCCACAATGAGGTGCGGCCTTCGCGGATCGTTGCAGAGGGCTTTCGCCTTTTCCTCGAACAAATCCACATTGCGACCGGTTTCCCGGCTGATCTCCATCTGTATCAACCCGACGTGAAGCGTTTCGGACATGCTTGGCTCCTTTACTGAATCAATTGCGTGGAGACCCTGTTTGCCACAGGCGGCGCAAGCGGTCAAAAGACACCCCGACTTCAGTCTCGCTACCCACCACTTCGGCTGTTTGAAGACGGTAAGGGCAGCAGCGGGGAATCCAAAAAGGAAACGCCCGAACCAACAGGTCCGGGCGTTTCCACCACCGCAGGAGAAGTACGTACTCGTTTAGCCGTTGTAGGCTTCCACCTGATTTTTGAGACGGTTGAAGACTTCGGGGTCGAGTTTCAGGTCGGAGGGAAGGGGGTATTCACGACCTGTGCTTTCGTACTTGGGCTGACCCATGCGATGGTACTCAAGGAGTTCGTACTCGACTTTCCTGCCGGGGAGGTCGGAAAGAAAGTCGATGACGGCTTTGATGTCCGCTTCGGTGTCGTTGAAGCCGGGGATGACCGGTGTGCGGACCCTGATGGGAAGATTGGGATAGTCGGCCCGGATGCGCTGGAGATTCTCCAGAATCCGCTCGTTGGAAAGGCCGGTGTATTCCTTATGCTTTTCGGGATTCATGGATTTCACGTCGTACATGAGCGTGTTGACGTAGGCGAGCGCCTCCTTGAAATCATCATATTTCGCGGCACCGCAGGTTTCCACGGCGGTATCCACGTAGCGTCGACGCGCCTCGCGCAGCAGGGCCGTGGCGTACTCGGGCTGCATGAACGGTTCCCCGCCGGAAAGCGACAAGCCGCCGCCGGAGCGGGCGTAGAACATTTCGTCTTCCTCGACCCGCCTGAGCGCGGCATCGACCGTGGTTTTCTCACCATAGATGATGAGCGCCTGCGAAGGACAGGCCTCGGCACACTGCAGGCAGTCGTTGCAGATGTCCCTGTCGATGTCGATCTTGCCGTCCTCGCCTTCCGTGATGGCTCCGGCGGTGCATACTTCGCTGCAGCGCACGCACTTGTCCAGCCCGAGGCACTTGTTCCGGTTGTACGCCAGCTCCGGGTTCGGAAGCTGGGATTCCGGGTTGCTGCACCACTTGCAGCGCAGCGGGCAGCCCTTGAGAAAGACGAGGGTACGGATGCCGGGTCCGTCGTGAACGGAATATTTCTGGATGGAGAAGACGTTGCCGGCGACTTTCTGGTCGAGAAGGGAACTCATGATGAACCTCTGGTCATTGCAGGCTTGGGAGTATTCATGGCCGGGGCGGCCCGAAGGCCGCCCCATGCCGGTATTGCCGTGCTTTGTGCGCTATTTCTAGATGGTCTCGTGCGCGGTCCTGCGGATCAGGTCGTCCTGCAGATCCTTGGACAGGTCGCAGAAGTACGCGGAGTATCCGGCGATGCGCACGATCAGGTTGCGGTACTTTTCCGGTTCCTTCTGGGCGGCCTTCAACGTCTCGGCGTTGATGACGTTGAACTGAATGTGCCACAGGCGCAGGTCGCAGAAGGTGCGGATGAAGTCCACGAGCTTCTTGGTGCCTTCCTGTCCTTCCACGCACTTGGGGGTGAACTTGATGTTCACGAGGCGCGCTGCGCGCTCGCGGTAGTTGAAGTTCTTGGTGGTGTAGTTGGACAGCATCACCGCGGTGGGGCCGTTGCGGTCGGCGCCGTGGGATGCGGAGGAACCGTCGGAGAGCGGGGTCCATGCCTGACGACCGTTCGGAGTGGCGGAAACGACCTTGCCGAACGGGACGTGCGAGGTGAAGGGCACGTAGCGCACGTCGAGGTGAACGCCGAGTTCCTGCTGGTACTTGTTGGCAAAGTCCACGCAGATGCGGTCCAGTTCCTTGGCTATGGAGTCCGGATACGGATCGTTGTTGCCGTAGCAGGGAACGTTCTGGAGCATGGCACGGATGTCTTCGCGGCCCTCGAAGTTGCTGCGGCAGGCGTCGAGCACTTCTTCCATGGTCAGCTTCTTCTCTTCGAAGACCAGCTTCTTGATGGCGGACAGGGAGTCCACCACGGTACCCACGCCCATGAACTCGAAGTAGCCGAGGTCGATGCCGCCGGGCACGTCGGGCTGGTGCAGGTCAACCGCGTGTTCCATGCAGAGGTCGTGCATGGCGGAACCGAACGGCGTGGCGAAGTGGTTCTTGCGGTTGTTGATGACGTGGTACTGCTGGGTGAAGGCCGTCTTCAGGAAGTGAATCTGCTGTGCCTTGTAGGCGTCGAAGAACTCGTCCCAGGTTTCGAAGCTGAGCGGGTCGCCGGATTCGAAGGAGAGCAGTTCGTCGCCGTGCTTGAGCATCCGGCCGTTGTACATGGCCATTTCGAGTGCTGCGGCAAAGTTGATGTAGGNGTTGCCGGAGGTGTAGGTGTCGCGGTTCGGCATGCGGATTTCCGCGCAGCCGGAGACGGCGTAATCGTAGATTTCCTCGAACTTTGCGCCCTTGGAAAGGTGCAGGGGGATCACTTCCTCATCGTTGATGAGTTTCGGGAAGCCGGAGCCTTCCTTGATGGTCTCGGCCACTTCGGCGAGAAAGCGCTCGGGGGAGCGGGCGTGAATGCGCGCGGCGAGGTCCGGGTAGTGATGCGGGAACTCGCGCTTGGAGCGCAGGAAGAGGTAGGTCAGCTCGTTGGTGGCGTCGAGGCCTTCCTTGTTCTGGCCGCCGACGGTCACGGCTTCCCAGTGAGCGTATCCTTCGTTGAAGGCGCCGCCCTGCGGGGAGATGTAGAGGTCGATGAACTGGGCCATGCCAACGTACATGCACTCGATGAGCTCAATGGCCTGATCGTCGGTGAGGATGCCGGCTTCAACGTCCTGGCGGTAGTACGGGTAGAAGTACTGGTCCATGCGGCCGTTGGAGATGATGGTGCCGGTCTTCTGCTCGATGCGGGAGAACATCTGGGTGAACCACTGGGACTGCACGGCCTCGTGGAAGTTGCGGGCCGGATGCTCGGGCACGCGGCGGCAGTTGGCGGCGATGGTTTCCAGCTCCGCCTTGCGGGTGGCGTCGGATTCCTCGGCGGCCATCTTCTCGGCCAGGTCGGCGTGGCGATTGGCCCAGTGGATAACGGCGTTGCAGACACGGACGATTGCTTCGTAGAAAGGCTTCTTCTCGGCGTTGTCCCGCGGGGAGAACGGATCGAGGGCGTCCAGCTTTTCCTGTGCTTCCTGACGGATTCCGCCGAAGCCGCGCTTGAGAATCTTCTCGTAGTCGTGGACCCACTGCAGGGAGGAGCGGAAGGAAGAGGTCTCGTTGACGATGAAGCGGGAGTTCAGTCCCTCGGGGTCATCGTAGGTGAGCTTGTGGATTTCCTCGGGGAGAGCCACGTTCAGGGCTTCATGGTAGGTCTTGCCCTTCCAGAAGGGAGCGATCTCCTCAACCACGATCCGGGCGTCTTCCTCGGTGATGGAGAACGGAGAGCCTTCACGCTTGGGCAGCTCTTCCACGGCCATGTCGAGGAAGTCGCCGTCCAGTTCGGGGTACAGGATGCCGTAACGACCCTGATAGCCTGCACGTCCGGCCAGCAGCTGGTCGTCATCAATGTAGACAGTCATGTTCGCGGCGACATGTTCCATGGCCTTGGCCCAGCGCAGGACCAGCGGCTCGCCTTCGGTCTGCTGCATGGACTGGGTGAAGTACAGGGCGCGCTCCACATCGATCTGCGGCTTCTGGTTCTCGATGGTGTCGAGGATCTTGAAGACACGGGCGTGATTCTTGCGGAACACGTCCTCCTTGCCTTCGATACGGTCCTGAAGGCGCTGTTCATGAGGTGTCACGGCATCGCAGCAATGGACATTAAACATGGATTCATACTCCTTGGCTGGGTTCTATATCGTCGCTTTCGATCTGGGAAAGCTCTCCATCTTCGGTGCGCGTCGTCGCGCTTGCACTCTCTTTGGCAATCCTTGTGCCAGATGGGACAAACAGGACCACCCTACTGATAACCACCTGGAAAAAAAGAGCATCTTTCACACCCACCCCCTCTAAGGGAAAACAACGATCCATAAGGCCGACCCCGAAACGATGCAGAAATGCACCGCACAAACGCCCTGTGAAAAATCTTCATGCATTTTAATGATATATGAAAACGATGCAAATATGCATCGCGATGCAGGTTTGCAGCGTTCCGATATGCAGCAACAAAAAGGGCCGTACCGGATTCCGGCACGGCCCTGAGGGACATCGGCAGCTACGACAGACGAATCGCCTACTCTCCCAAATCTTCCTTGGTGATTCCGATTTTTTTGAGCTTCCTGAAAATGGTCGTCCTGTTGACCTGAAGGACCTCGGCAGCCTTGGTGATGGAACCGTACCGCTCTATGGCGTGCTGGAGATATTTGGCCTCGATCTCCGCCATGATGGTCTTGAGGTCCTTGCCCTCTTCCTGCTCCACGCCGAAGTCGAGCTGGGCCGGTTCGCACCGGACCGGGCTGAAATTGAGCATCCGATTCGGCAGGTGCTTCAGTTCCACGCGCTCGTCCTTGTTGGTGACGGCGAGGCTGTGCATCAGGTTCTCCATTTCGCGGATGTTGCCGTCCCAGCGGTAGGAGAGCATGACCTCTTCGGCCTTTGCGGAAATCTGAAGGTTCCGCTTGTATTTGGTATTGAAGCGCTTGCGGAAGAAATGCAGCATGGCCGGGATGTCCTCGCCCCGGTCCCTGAGGGGTGGGATCTGGATGACCGCCACCTGAAGCCGGTAGAAAAGGTCGCTTCTGAAGCGGCCTTCGCGGACTTCTTCCTCCAGATCGCGGTTGGTGGCGGCGATGATGCGTACGTCGATCTTCTTGGCCTTGGTGGCCCCCACGCGCTGAATCTCGCTGTTTTGCAGGGCGCGCAGCAGCTTGCTCTGCATACTCAGCGGCAGCTCGCCTATCTCGTCAAGAAACAGGGTCCCTTTGTCCGCCATCTCGAACATGCCGATCTTGCCTCTGGAATCCGCACCGGAGAAGGCGCCGGGCGCATAGCCGAACAGCTCGGACTCGATGAGGTTTTCCGGAATACAGGTGCAGTCCACCTTGAAGAACGGCTGGCCTTTGCGGGGGCTTTTTTCGTGAACCTCGCGCGCCATGATGTCCTTGCCCACGCCGGTTTCACCGAGGAAAAGGATGGTGGCGTCGGTCTTGGCCACCTGCTCTATCTGGCTGAACAGGTTGATCATGACCTGACTGGAAGGTTCGAGGTACAGCGACTCGCTTTTCTGGTGAATCTCCTGTTTGTACTGTTCGATGAGCTGCTTCTGGGAGGCCACCTGATCCTTGAGCTGGGAAATAAGGGCGATATCGCGGACGAAGGTGACTACAAGCTCCACGTCCTCGTCGTAGTCGAAGATGGGGTGGGCCATGAGCACGACCTTGCGGCCCTTCTCCGTCATCTGCACCGCCGTGGCAGAGCTCTTGGTCTTGACGACCTTGGAGTTCAGCGCAAGGTCGAAGACACCTTTATCCACGAGATCGTTAACATTCTTCCCGATGAGATCCTCGCCCTTGAGGCCGGTGAGGTTCTCGTACATGACGTTCACGGAGAGGGTCTCCCCTTCCTTGTTCGTGATGTAGAGCCCGTCACTCATGGTGTCGAACACGTGGCAGAGATAACTGGATATGAGATATTTCTGCCTGGGAAGAATCCGACGCGGCTTGCGCGGCGCTTCCTGGCTCATGCTATTTCCTTTCATGCCCGTAAATACCTTTGATTAAATGCTGGAATACGTGACCGCCACGCCCGCGGCCAGAATGAGCAGCAGCACCAGCCTCCGGTAGACGTTCTGTGTCACGAACCGGGAAGCCAGTATGCCCACGCCGCCGCCGAGGAGTACCGCGGGACACCCCGCGGCGTAGTAGGTCAACGTCCGGGCGGTCTGCACGCCCGCCAGCGTCTGGCCCGTCACTATAGTGATGCCGGTCACGATAAAGCAAGCGCCCAGTATGCCCTTGGCCGCCTGCTGGCTCCATCCGCCCATGGAAGTGAACACCGCAAGCGGCGGCCCGTTGAATCCGAACAGCACCCCCAGCAGCGTGGAACAGAATCCGGCGGCAAGCCCCCAGACCCTGCCGACGCCACTGCCCTGAAAACTTCCGGGACGCAACAGCGAAACCAGCCCGTAAGCTATCAGCAAAAGCCCCATGGCGAGCTTGAGTTCCTCGTTTGAGACATCCCGCATGATGAGCAGTCCGACGGCGACGCCCGCTATCCCGCCCGGAATGAGAAAGCGCATGGCAAGCCAGTCCACGTGCCGCCGATAGGCCCACCCGAGCTGGAGATTGAGCGTCAGCACGATCAGCGTGGAGCTGGGAACGGCCACCTCAAGCGGTATTGCGAACGCCACCAACGGCATGGCGACCATGGCGGCCCCGAAGCCCGCAAGGTTGTTGACCACACCGGCCACAAACCATGCCCCGCAGAAAAGTGCTATTTCCAACATGCCTTGCTCAAGCAATTTGCCTGCCATCCTTCTGATCCATTGAAATGCCTCCAACAGGGGGACAGAGCGCTCACCCCCCGCTGGTACGGAGCTTGCTCACCGGCCTGAGTCAGTCGGACAATCACACACAAAGGAGCAAACATAATGAACGTCATCGATTTCAGGTTCCGTCCCAACACCCCCGAGGTCATCAACGGCATCGCCAACAGCGTCATGTTCAAGGACCTGTGCGAAGCGATTGATTTCCATAAACAAAAACCGGAGCCGTTCGGGCAGATCATCGAAGGCCTGGAGCAGAACAACGTGGTGAAGGCGGTGATTACCGGCCGCGACTGCGAGACCACCTACGCCTCCATGGCAAACGGCAACGGCGCGGTCCTCGACTTCTGTACCAAGGCCCCCGAAAAGTTTGTCGGCTTCTGGGGCGTTGACCCGCACAAGGGCATGGATGCCGTGCGCGACCTCGAAAAGGCCGTCACGGAAAACGAAACCATCAACGGCGCGGCCATCGACCCGTATCTCGCCAAGATCTATCCCAACGACGCCAAGTACTATCCGATCTACTCCAAATGCTGCGAGCTGGGCATTCCCATGATCTTCACCACCGGCACCGCCAGCTTCGTGCCCGGTGCGGTCATCGACCACGTCGCCCCCCGCTACATCGATTTCGTCGCCCGCGACTTCCCGGAACTCAAGATAGTGATCAGCCACGGCGGCTACCCGTGGGTCAACGAAGCCATCATCGTGGCCCAGCGCAACAAGAACGTGTTCATGGAAATATCCGAATACGAACTCTGGCCCATGGCCGATGCCTACGTGGAGGCAGCCAACACCATCATCGGCGACAAACTTCTCTTTGCCAGCGCTCATCCGTTCATCGACTACAGGGAACAGCTCGACAAGTACGCAAAACTGGCCTTTGAAGAATCCGTTTACGCAAAGGTGATGTACGAAAACGCAGCCGGAATACTTGGTGTTTAATACATAAACAAGAACATCTTAAAGACTGCTTCAAACCTTGGTCGGCACTCCCGGCCAAGGTTTTTTTACGCCCTGCGCCCCGAAAACGCATACGCGCTTCTATTCGATACGATGCAAACATGCAACACGATGCATTTGTGCATCCAATCGGAACAGGGCCGTCATATCAGCCTGTTATGTGAATAATGGCGCATCCCGGCAGGCGACAATGCAGATTTGCAACACCGCACGGCAACTGATAAAGGCAACTCACCCCGGCGCCCCTCCGGGCTCGACCTTGCCCGGCGCCACCGCAAGCATTTAATATTAAATACTTTTTCAGCAGACGAGCACCGTTTCGACTCCTGCGAGCATTATGCGCCTGAAAAAAAATCCGCTTGTTCAATCTCGCACAAGAGGTGGCATACCATTTGCTTTTTCAGGGGCAGACAATGGATTTTTTCACTATTCTTAGAAACTTAGACAACTAGAGGGGGAACGGTGCTTAACTTCAAGACCATTAGGTTGGGTATCCTGCTATCCTGCATGCTGTTGCTGGTTGGCGGATGCAAGCTCGGCAGAAGCGATGACGACGGGATCATCAAGCTGCGGCTGGCGCATCCGATGGCCCCGGGCAACAACGTGACGCTGGGTTACGAAAAGTTCGAGGAACTCGTCGAAAAGAAATCCGACGGCAAGGTTCAGGTGGAAGTCTACGGCAGCTGCATGCTCGGCAGCGACCGCGTCGCCATGGAATCCGTTCAGCGCGGTTCGCTGGAAATGGCATCCAGCTCTTCGCCGAACATGGCAAACTTTTCGCCGTACTTCATGATCTTCGACCTGCCGTACATTACCGACATCAAGTATCAGGACAAGATCTACGAATCGCTCGACGAAGGCAAACTCGGCGACTTCTTCGATCGTCTCGCCAACGAGATCAACCTCAAGCCGATCATGTTCAGCGAGTACGGCTACCGCAACTTCGTCACCACGGGTCAGCCCATCTCCACGGCCGACACCCTGAAGAAACTCAAGGTCCGCGTCACCGCCTCCCCGGTTGAGATCGAAGTCGCCAAGGCGCTGGACATGAGCCCCACCCCCATCGCCTGGGGCGAGACCTACACCGCCATGCAGCAGGGCACCGTGGACGGCGAAGGCAACACCTTCTCCCTGCTGTGCGACGCCAAGCACGACGAAGTCATCCGCTACGCCGTGGACTCGCGCCACAACTATTCCATGCACATCCTCATGATGAACAAGGACTTCTGGGATGAACTGCCCGCCGACGTGCAGGCCATCATCACGGAGTCCGCCAGGGAAGCTCTCGACTACCAGCGTTCCATCACGTCCAAGCTGGAAAAGAAAGCCGAGCAGAAGTTCATCGAACAGGGCATCAAGGTGCACAAGCTCACGCCTGAGGAACTGGCCGAATACAAGGCCAAGACCCGTCCGGTCTGGGACCTGTTCGCCGACAAGATTCCCTCGGAATTGTTCACCATGGTCAAGGAAGTGCAGCAGTAGTCTGCCGCTTCGATACGCATAAGGAATAGTCACATGGAAAACGTCGCAACCGCCACGCACCCCGGCGAGCCCAAGACGGGCCTGCTGCACTGGCTTGATGAAAACTTCGAGAAGCCCCTGCTGTTCGCCGGGCTGCTCTCCATCATACTCATAATCACGTTCCAGACCCTGTACCGCTACGTCATCACCCAGTTCACCGACGGAGCGGGCTCCGCCGTGTGGACCGAGGAGCTGGCCCGGTTCATCTTCATCTGGATATCGTACCTCGCCGCCTCGGTGGCCATCAAAAAGCGCGAAAACATCCGCGTGGACTTCGTGTACGACCGTCTGCCCGAGAAGTGGCAGCAGATATTCTGGATCGTCAACAACCTGTGCTTCCTGCTGCTGGGAGCCGTGGTTCTGGTCATGGGCACCGATCTGGTCCAGTTCCAGATGCGCTACCCGCAGATCGCCCCGGCGCTGCAGATCCCCTACTACATCCCCTACCTGATCCTGCCCATCGGCTTCGGCCTCATGTGCATCCGCCTCGTGCAGGATACATGGAAGGAAGCAAAGGTGGCCGGCACCGTCGGAACGCTCACCGCATTCGCCATCACCGCGGCCATATTCACCCCGGTGCTGCTCGGCGTGAATCTGGCCTCCACCACCATCCTCTTCGGCTACTTCATCCTGTTCCTGATCATCGGCGTGCCCATCGGCATCAGCCTCGGGCTGGCCTCGCTGGTCACGCTCATCGGGTCCGGCACCCTGCCCGTGGACTACATCGCGCAGGTCTCGTTCACCTCGATCGACTCCTTCCCGATCATGGCCATCCCGTTCTTCATCGCAGCGGGCATCTTCATGGGCTCCGGCGGACTCTCCACCCGGCTGCTGAATCTGGCCGACGAACTGCTCGGGCCGCTGCCCGGCGGGATGGCTCTGGCCACCATCGCCACGTGCATGTTCTTCGCCGCCATCTCCGGCTCCGGTCCGGCAACGGTTGCGGCCATCGGCTCGCTGACCATCCCCGCCATGATCGAGCGCGGCTATGACAAGTACTTCGCCTGCGCCATCGTCGCGGCGGCGGGTGCCATCGGTGTCATGATCCCGCCCAGCAACCCGTTCGTCATCTACGGCGTGGCCGCCCAGAGTTCCATCGGCAAGCTCTTCATCGCGGGCGTGCTTCCGGGCCTGCTCACCGGCCTCGTGCTCATGGCCTTCAGCTACTGGGTTTCCAAGAAAAACGGCTGGATGGGCGAACAGAAGGAACGCTCCCTCAAGTCCATCGGCAAGGCCTTCTGGGACGCCAAGCTCGCCCTGATGGTCCCGGTGATCGTCCTCGGCGGCATCTACGGCGGCCTCATGACCCCGACGGAAGCCGCAGCCGTGGCCGCGTTCTACGGCCTCATCGTGGGCCTTTTCGTCTACAAAGGACTGAACAAGGACAACATCGTACCCACGTTCATCAACGTCTGCTCCACGTCCGCCATCGTCATCATCCTTATGGCCATGGCCACCATCTTCGGTTACGTCATGACCGTCGAGCAGGTGCCATCCAAGATCGCCGAGTTCATCCTCGGCATGACCGAAAGCAAAATCCTGATCCTGCTGCTGATCAACGCCCTGCTGCTGGTCATCGGCACCTTCATGGAAGCGCTGGCGGCCATCGTCATCCTCGTGCCGATCCTGCTGCCCATCGTGACCAAGGTGGGTGTGGATCCGGTTCATTTCGGCATCATCATGGTAGTGAACCTCGCCATCGGCTTCGTGACGCCGCCAGTGGGGGTCAACCTCTTCGTGGCCAGTAGCGTCGGCAGAGTGAAGCTCGAAGACGTGTCCAAGCAGATACTGCCCATCCTCGGCCTGCTGATCCTCGTCCTCATGGCCGTCACCTACATTCCGGAAATCTCGCTGATGTTCATCGGCGACTAGCCCGGCACCCAATCCAACAAAAAAGCCTCCGAGCATCCCCTTGCTCGGAGGCTTTTCTTTTGGCTGCAAGAGTTAAACGGGCCCTTCCCCAAAAACATTCGCCAGAACATCCAAACAGGCTACCCTTCATCCACCCAGAACCCCGAAATATTGCGAGTTTTCTCCACAAAAGAAAAAGCGACCTCAGGAATATCCTGAAGTCGCTTGCAAAATATGGTCGGGGCGGAGAGATTTGAACTCCCGGCATCCAGTTCCCAAAACTGGCGCGCTACCAAACTGCGCCACGCCCCGAGCGGTGGATTTCCTACGCTAAAGCGGCAGGAAGCGCAAGCGTCAAGGTAGGTCCACGCCCGCTATTCGCTCGCCGCAGGCGCTGCAATGACCGTCGCTCACTGCGCTGAAGGAGAGCGAGAACCCAGCACGGTTCAGCACCACTTCGCCGCAGCCCGGACAACGGGTCTTGGCATAGTCGTGCCCCGGAACATTGCCGATGTAGATGTACTTCAACCCGGCGTCGCGCCCGAAACTCCACGCCTTTTCCAGACTCGGCACCGAAGTGGGAGCCACGTCGCGCATATGATAATCCGGATGGAACCGCGACAGGTGCCACGGCGTATCCGTGCCAAGGTCGTTGGCAATGTAGCGGGCAAGTCCCTTGAGCTCTTCTTCGTCGTCGTTCTTGCCCGGAATGAGCAACGTGGTTACTTCGAGCCACCAGCCCATCTCCTTGATGCGCTTGGCGTTCTTGAGCACCGGCTTCAGCTTTGCGCCCACGATGTCCCGGTAGAACGATTCCGAAAACGCCTTGAGGTCGATATTGGCAGCATCAATAAGGCCGTCGAGCTCATCGAGACATTCCGGACTCTGGAACCCGTTGGAGACCATGATGTTCCCGAGCCCCTTTTCATGTGCCAGCCGCGCGGTGTCCTGCATGAGTTCAAAAAAGATCGTCGGCTCGGAGTACGTGTAGGAAATGCTCTCGCAGCCGTTGTCCAACGCGGCCTGGACCAGCTGCTCCGGTGTGGCTCGCTCGCCACGCGGCTCGGCTCCGGACTTGGGAGCCTGCGACAGCGTGGCGTTCTGGCAGAAAGTGCAGGCGAAGTTGCATCCCTGCGTGGCAAAAGACAGCGTGGTGGTGCCGGGTTTGTAGTGATACAGGGGCTTTTTCTCCACCGGATCCACACCAAGCGCGGCCACATGGTCATAGACAAGGGTTTCGAGCCGTCCTCCCATATTGGCGCGCACCCCGCAGAGGCCGCGGCTGCCGTCTTCAATGAGACAGAAATGCGAACACAGTCGGCACTGCACCCGCCCGTCGTCCAATGCTTTCCACAATCTGGCTTCCGTCATCTGGCACCTACCAGCTTTTTGTCGTGGTTGTGGTGGTTTCGGTGTCCGTGGAGTTGTCATAGGTGGTGGTCGTGGAGCTTTCCGTACCGTTCTGCGGCCACTTGGTATCGGGATTCACCGTGATGATGATCTTGTCATACCAGTCCACTGGCTCCTTTTTCGGGCCGGAGTCGAGCACGGTGGTGTCGTCACCCTGATCATCCTTGCCGAAGCCGATGGTGGAACCCGTATGGCTCTTGCTCGTTCCCCACGTGTGATCCCGGCGGTCCTTCGCCGTATCCTTATTGGGGAACTTGCCCTGCGCAAACGCGGTGGCCGCGACACTCAGGATAACGATACACGCCAAAATGAACCTGTGCATGATTCCTCCCGGACAGCATGCCTTGCCTTGGTTTGCTCCATGATACGCCTTTTGCGGCGCGAGACAACCCGGACGGATTTCCGACGCCCGGGAAAATCATTGCACGATCCGTTCCCGACCCTTGCGAAGCGGGCCGCAAATCCCTATAACCCTCGGCAACGCCAACAATCAGCAACCGGAGAGCACAAGCAATGAGCGACAGCGCCAAACGCAGCGAAGCCTATACCGCAGCAGGGGTGGACATCGAAGAGGGAAACCGATTCGTCAAACGCATCAAGGACCTTGTCGCCGCGACGCACACTCCCGGCGTGCTGACGGGTATCGGCGGCTTCGGCGGCCTGTTCCGTCCGGACATCGCCGGCATGGAAGCCCCCATCCTCGTCTCCGGCGCGGACGGCGTGGGCACCAAGCTCAAGCTGGCCTTCGACTTTGACAAGCACGACACCGTGGGCATCGACCTGGTGGCCATGAGCGTCAACGATGTGCTGGTTCAGGGCGCAACCCCGCTGTTCTTCCTCGACTACTTCGCCACCGGCAAGCTCGATTCCGGCGTGGCCGAAAAAGTGGTTGAAGGCGTGGCCGAGGGCTGCAAGCAGTCCAGCTGCGCCCTGCTCGGTGGCGAAACCGCCGAGATGCCCGGTTTCTACCCCGACGGCGAATATGACCTCTCCGGCTTTGCCGTGGGCATGGTGGACCAGCCCAAGCTGGTCACCGGCGAACGCATCGAATCGGGCGACGTGCTTATCGGCCTCGCCTCCAGCGGCGTGCATTCCAACGGCTTCTCCCTCGTGCGCAAGCTCTTCGAGGCATCCGACCTCAACCCCGAAGACACCTTCCCCGGCAGCGAACGGACCGTAGCCGAGGTGCTTCTGGAGCCCACCCGCATCTACACCTCCGCAGTGCTCGAAGTACTCGGCATGGCCGACGTCAAGGGCATGGTACACGTCACCGGCGGCGGATTTTACGACAACGTTCCCCGCGTCCTGCCGGAAAAGACCCGCGCGGTCATCGAGTTCGGCTCCTGGCCCATGCTCCCGGTCTTCGACTGGCTCCGCAAGGAAGGCGGCCTCTCGTGGCCCGAGATGCTGCAGATATTCAACTGCGGCATCGGTTACATCTTCGTGGTGCCCGAAAGCCAGGCCGACGCGGTTCTGGACCGCCTTGGCGAGACCGGCGCGGACGCATGGCAGATAGGCGAAGTCCGCGAGCTCGGGGAGCACATCGAACAGGTGGATATTAGCGGCCTTGAGTAGTATGGTCCCTGCATGGACCTGAACCAGTTCTTCCATCAGCTGCAGCTGAACCTCGGCGTACACGGCAGCACCCTCCCGGGCTCCATGGCCAAACTCGCGGCCACGGCGCTGGCGGTGGTCGTGGTCATCGGCCTCAAGCGCATCATGCTGGCCGTGGCGGCGCGCCTGCTGAAAAACCACCAAAGGCTCACGGTGCTGGCGGGATGGATGGGCCTTTTCGCCTATCTCATCATCGGCATCGCCGTCATCCGCATCTGGTTCGAGGGGCTGCACAACTTCCTGACCTTCCTCGGCATCATCGCCGTTGGCCTGACCATCGTCAGCAAGGAACTCATCCTCAACTTCGTGGCCTTCTGGGTCATCATCTGGCGCGAGCTTTTCAGCATCGGCGACAGGGTGCAGGTTGGCGATGTGGTGGGCGACGTCACCAGAAAGGGCATCCTGTATTTTTCCGTGGTGGAAGTGGGCAACTGGGTCAAGGCGGACCAGAGCACCGGCCGCATGGCGAGGATCCCCAACGCGCTGGTGCTGACCACGCCGGTACTCAACTACTCCAAGGGCTTTCGCTTCATCTGGAACGAGCTGACGCTCACCGTGGCGCCGGGGGGTGACTGGAAGCGTGCCCGCGACGTGATGACCCGCACGGCCGAGAACTACGCATCGAACTTCGAACAGCCCGAGCCGCCCGATCCGGTGGGTGATGACGAATTCGTGATCTTCCGGCGGCTCACCCCCAAGGTCTACCTGAAGCTCACCGACGCGGGCTACGAGCTGACCCTGCGGTACCTCTGCAAGCCGCGCTCGCGGCGCGACAGCGAAAACGAACTGTTGGAGCGCATTCTCGACGCCTTAGAGGGCGCCTCCATCCCACTGGCCTTCAAGTAGCTATCCTTTCATGTTCACCAGCCCGTTTCCGAACGGCGAAATGGGCTCGGTGCCAAGGTCATCCAGCGTGTCCACCAGACGGCTCTTGGTCTCCAGGGCGATCTCCGTCAGCGGTTCCGGCGGCGGATAGAGGTCATCCGTGACCGAGGTCTCGGGCACGAGCCACGAATCCGGATCCTGCAACACCGACTCCACTTCGGACCGCCACGCGGGCAAGAGTCCGTCCTCGCCAACCAGCGTCTCCCGCATCTGCTGGGGGTCGGCCGTGATGCGGGCGAAGAGATCATCGAACGCCACCTGAAGCAATTTACGCTCCCCGAGCTCCGAGAATCCGGCATACTGGAGCACGTCCATGCGGGACTGCAACGGGCCGCGCCACTGTTCAGCCAGCGTGTCGCGGAATAGATCCTGATTGGAGAGGATGAACGAACGCAGGTTGTTGTACTCCGAGACCGCATCCCCCAGCGTGCGCTCCATGCGTTCCATGGGCTCCACCACGGAAAACGGCAGGGTGCCGGGGAAGGAATCCGCAACATCCACAGTGACGCGCCCGTTGTCCAACGACAACAGGCCGCCCGCCTCCAGCGTCCGTTCGGTGCCCTCTGCGCGAATGCGCGTGTCGGTCCCGGGCCACGCCGTGGCAATGTCGAAGATATCGGTGCCCGTTCCCTGCGTTTCGATGCTCAGGTCACCCGCTCCTTCCGAAGTCAGGCTGATGGTATTCCCGGCCTCGGCGTCGGCAAGGCTGGCGGCAAAGCCGATGCGAAATCCGTACTGGTCCGGGTCCAGCCTCACTGCGTAATAGTCGGTGCCGGCCGAGAGCCCACCCGGCAGCGTGTCTGAAGAAGAGACCCGAAGACGTGTGCCGGTATTGTATGCATTGTACTGGTCCTCGCTTACCGTGGCCGCGTACCCGCCCTCGAAGGTTTCAGATACCGAAAATTCGCCGTCGAGAAGATGCCCTCCGCCGCTGATGGAAAGTCGCTCGCCCACCTTGGGGTCCAGCGCGGTGAATTGCACGAGTTGCTCTTCACGGCTCAGGGTCCGCCCGTCCTGATACACCGGAGCGTCCACGCTCTTCTTTTCTGCCCTGAACTGTTCCTGCGAGCCGTTGGCTTCGGACACGAGCCTGTCAAGGACGTCCTGCCACGTATCCCCATCCGAGACTGCCACGGAGAATGTGCCGGACTCTTCACCCAGCGACCAGTCGAAGGAATATTCGCCCGGATTAATGGTGTTGTCCGCACCGGGGTCGAATACGGCGGTGCGGAAGACCGATTCACGTCCGGGAGTGGCCTCCGAGAGCTGATACCGTCCCAAATCCGCCGGCCCCACGGGATCATTCACGGCGCGGAAGTCGAACTCCCGCAGCATGAGCCCCTTGACGTTGGCAAGGGATACGTCCTGATCCTGCCTTGCGGCATTGACCGACAACGCAACGGAAAGCCCGGTGGCGAGTTGTCCCGGCACTTCCTGTCCGGGATAAGACTGATCCAGCAAATGCGCGCGGACGCCCAGTGTGGAGCCGTTGACCCCGTCAGCGAAGGCCTGTGCCAGATCCGCGTTGGTCCAGTCCTCGCCCACATTGAAGCGCAGGCGCTGTTCTTCATCACCGAGCTTCAGGTCCACCTGATATTCGCCCGCAGCGAGATCGGTGGCGGCGTTCTTGTCCAGTCCCCACGAAAGATATTTGTAATAGGAGAGCGCTTCGCCGTCCTTGGGCAGGTCCACCGAATATTTGTCCTGAACGTCATCGCCACGCACGGCGAGGCGTCCTTTGAACAGGGGCATGTCATCCTTGGGGTAGGCAAAGGCGTCGATGGCGTCGCGGAAGGCGAGCAGCCGGTTGGTCAGGCTTTTGCCAAGCACCGGGGAAAGGCGCTCGTAGCGGGAGGCGAACTCCGCCTGCTGGTAGGTGTCGAAGGCTTCGGACGAGGGCGTGGTCGGACGCAGCCGGTTAGTGCCGAACCGGTCCTGATCGATGGGCTTCGCCGGGCCCCATATGATGGTCGTCTCCGACACCTGCCGCCTCCCCGCTGTCGAATCCGGGATAGAGAACGCGCACCAGCGACAACCCCTGCGCCGGGGCCGTTGCCGGGGCCGTCTTTCTGTCCCTTTCGTACAGGACTGATCGGACATTCTGCGGGGAAAGTTTACCCCTGCCCGCCTCCACCAGACAGCCCACGAGGTTGCGGACCATCTGCTTCAGGAAGCCGTCGGCGGTAAACCGGAGCACGGTTTCGTGCGGGGTGATGCCGGGAAGCATCTCCAGCGGTTCAAGGGTGCGCACCGTGTCTTTGACCGGCGTGCCCACGTTCTGGAAGGCGCTGAAGTCGTGCCGGCCCTGAAGGACCTCGGCGGCCATGCCGAGGGCGTTGAAATCCAGTGGGCCGCAGTCCCAGACAAAGCGGCGGCGCTGGGGCAGCAGAAAACGCCGCTCGTGCCACAGGATATATTCATACGTCTTGGAGATCGCGCCGAAACGCGCATGAAAATCCGCGGAGACCATATCGTGACGCAGCACGGCCACGTCATCGGCGGTGAGGCTGTTGAGGGCGCGGGTCCACGGCAGATCCGCCCGTTCATCCGGGACGTCGAAGTGCACCACCTGCGCCGTGGCGTGCACGCCGCTGTCGGTGCGGCCGGAAGCGTGCAGACGCACCGGCTCGCCAACCATGCGGGCCACGGCTTCCTCCAGCTCGCCCTGAACGGTGCGGTCCTCGGGCTGAAGCTGCCAGCCGCAGAAGCCGCCGCCGTCGTAGGCCACGACCAGACGAATCCTCGTCACCGCTAGTTGTCCTCGAACGGAATCTGGAGATTGGTCAGCCGCTCCGAGAGCGTGGCGGCCTTCTCGGTCTCCACATAGGACAGGATTTCACCCGCCTGCCGCCCGCGCATGCCGGAGAGCACCTTGACCGCGAGGTCTTCTTCCATGTTCTCAAGAATCTTGGCGGCCTTCTTGGCCTTGGTGTTTGAGATCATGTCCACGAGCTGGCGGACCTTCTTGTTCTTGAGATTCTTGGCCTCGTCGAGCATGTCGCCAATCTGCTGTCGCAGTTCCTTGAGTTCGGCCATCTGGGCCTTGATTCCGGCTTCCAGCTCGCGCAGTTCGCGCTCGCGGTTGGCAAGCTCCTCTTCCTTGCGCTTCAGGGTCTTCCAGTCGGTGACGCTCATGTCGGCGGGCTTTTCCGAAGATGCTTCGGACTGGCCGTCCTCAGCGGCGGGCTGCTCCTGATCGCCATTGCCTTCATCTTCGGCGGCCATGGCCTCGGTAGGTGCCGGCGAAGGAATGACGGCCTCGGTGACGCGGGCCGTCAGAGAATCGACGCCCATCACCCCAAACACGGCCAGCTTGATGAGTGCCAGAAAGATCAGGCTAAGAAGAATTTTCGAGATCCGAAGGTTGGAACCGAAGCGTTGACATTTCTTCGTTTTCTTTTTGTTCTCGGCTACTTTCTTCTTCATCATGTTTCCTGGCCTGTGTTTCCTTGAGTTTTTCGAGCAGCTTCTTGTCGCGGGAGCGATCCACCACATCCTGCCGGGCCTTTTGCAAGGCGCGGGCCAAGCTTTTCATCCTCACGCGGGCCTCGGCCACATCGTTCTCAAGCGCGCGGCGGTAGTTCTCCCACAGCCACATGTCGCCGCTGGATTTGCGTGATTCCGCCTGCTTGGCCATGTGCTCCGAAAGGCGCTCCTGCAACGTTTCCAGATTGCGCTGCCCTTCGTCGTAGTCGGCCTGCGCGTTGGCAAGGGCCATGCGGGCCTGATCTTCAAGCTGCGCCCGCAGGTCAAGCACCCGCTCCAGCCTGAAGGAAAACTTCTTTGCCATGGGGCGCTAGCTCCCGGCCACGGCCACGGGCTTTCCCGACACACCACAGTATCCGCTCTGCCTGTCGTTATCGCCCCAGCGCCACATCATGCACTGGGAGCCCATGCACATCTTGAGTTTGTCGTCGCTGGTCTTCAGCAGCGGACAGAACTTGAATTTGGCTTCGCTTTCCGGCAACAGCATGGATTCCCCCTTTCTTGAAAAAAGCGGCGCGTTCCCCGCATGGAGTCCGCGCCGCCGTCAAAATTCGTCCGACAGGGACGCTACCCTTCCGGCACGACCTCCGGCAGAACCGCAACAGGCTCGGAGCCCTCGCCTTCGTCCTGCGCATCCGCCGCAGACGGCGTTTTGCCCATGTCCACAAGCGTTTCCATACCGAGTGCGGACTTGAGCTTCTCCAAGACCAGTATACCTATACGGGCCTCACGGTCCAGCACCTCGGTATAGGTTCCGTTGCTGATGATGTCCTCGAAGTCGCCGCCGTCCATCTTTTCATGGTCGGCGCAGGCCTTTTCGAAATTGACGGCATACTCGGCCATCAGAGAATCCATGCGGGTTTCGGGCATCTCGTGAACATCACGGACGAATCCGGCAAGCGTCTCGGAATCCGGCAGGCTCTCCGCCTCCATCACCCGCTGAAACGCCTCGGAAAAACGCATGCTGCCCTCGAAGATGTGCGTGCGGCGAACCACGTTGATGCCGCTCCAGCCAGCGTCGAGCCACTTGAACAGGACGTTGCGCGTGCCGCCGTCAGGCAGGTCGGCAAAGGCCTGAATCGAGGAAGAACCGTACATGTAGGTATCCATCCAGCTCATGAGGCCCTTGTCGATGCCCTCGATGCCGGAATAGAAATAGCGCCACTTGGAGTCGTCGATGATGGCTCCCTTCTTGCCGGGAGCGGACTTGCCGTCCTGCTCCGACACGGAAAACAGCACCCGTCGCCCGTTGTACGGGAACACCACGATCATTCGCTTGAGATCATAACGGTAATAGGCGCCGGCAAAGGAGTCGGGCGTGCATTCCTCGAATTCGCGCCCGCGCACCATGAACGGCTCGTCGCTGTCGAGACGGCTCCAGACGCCTTCCCGAAGGTCGAAAATCTCGCTGTCGGGATACCACCCGGAGACGCGCAGCACGCTCGGGACCATCACGTAGTTCGGGATGTTCGGGTCGTACAGGTAACGGATGACCTTTTCCATGGGCTGCCTGAGATCGGTCTTGTAGACGATTCCCTGCCCCGTGCGCTCGTCGGGTTCGTAGGCCCGCGGGTCCTCGTCGCAGTCCAGGACATACTGGGCAAGCGGCGCGACCTTGGCCTCGTCGAGCTTCACGGCGGGGTCGTTGAGCACCTGAAAAAGATGGGCGAGCCCGGCGTTGATCTCGGGGGCGAGGTCCTCTCCGTACTTTTCCAGCTTCACGTCGCGCGGTTCGGCCGCGCCCGTGGCGGGGAGGCTCAGGAGAACGGCGCAACACAGCGCCGCATAAAAGAAAAACCGGCTCATGGCCGGAAGAAAGCTTTTTACGTTCATTCTCGTCTCCGGTTTTGATGGACACCCAAGACAATATGCATCTTCCTGTAGGTTGGCAAGATGCGGCAAGGCTCTATTCCTTGTCACGCCTGCGATAATCAAGCAGATCGCCACGCAGCAGCGCCTCTTTTCCGAACCGTTTGCGTATGGAATCCACGGTCTTGTCCAGTTCGTCCCCGGCAGCTTCCTCTTCCGGCTCATCGAACAGGGAAAGTTGCCTCGGCTTGTCCCCGAAGTTTGACACCCCCACGCCGATCAGCCGCACGGGCAGACGCAGGGTCAGCGCGTCCAGCAGCTCCACGGCGATGTCGTATATGGTTCTGTTGCGGTCCGTGGCCTTGTCGAGGCTCTTGCTGCGGGTCACGCTGCGGTAGTCGGAAAACTTGACCTTGATGGTGACGGTGCGCCCCTTGTAGCCGTGCGCCCGAAGATCCGCGCCCACGCGTTCCGACTGAGCCAGCAACCACTTGCGAAGCGTCTCGCGGTCTGTGGTGTCTTTCTGGAAGGTGTTTTCCGCGCTACTGGATTTGGCCGCCCCGGGCCGCTGCACGCCGTTCGGGTCATAGCCGCGCGCCCGGTCGTGCAGCACGCCGCCCCATTTGCCGAGCCGCTCCTGCCAGTATTCGCGCGGGTGCCTGAGCAGATCGCCGCAATGATGCACATTCATCCGCCGCAGCGTCTCCAGCCCGCGCTTTCCCACGCCCGGCACCTTGCCCACGGGAAGCTCACGCAGAAACTGCTCCATCTGTTCGGGACGGATCACGGAAAGGCCGTCGGGCTTGTCGAGGTCTGAGGCTATCTTGGCAAGAAAACGGATCGGCGCAATACCCACGGAGCAGGTCAGGGAAGTTTCCTCCTGCACGCGCTGCTTGATGCGCCTGCCGATGTCCTCCACCGGACCGAAAAGCCGCTCCAGCCCCGTGGCGTCCACATAGGCCTCGTCAATGCTCGCGGGCTCCACCAACGGTGAGAACTCCCCGAGCACGCCCATGACCTGCCCGGATATCTCCTTGTACCGGCCCCGGCTGCCGCTCACGAGGATCAGCTGCGGACACAGCCGCTTGGCCTTGACCACGCTCATGGCCGACCGCACGCCGAACTTGCGCGCCTCGTAGGATGCGGCAGAGACAACGCCCCGGTCCGAGTCGCCGCCCACGGCCACGGGCAGGCCCCGCAGCGCCGGATTGTCCAGCTGCTCCACGGACGCGAAGAAGGCATCCATGTCGATGTGCATGATCCACTGCTGCATGTGTCGCGATCAGCCGCGCGCGGCGGCCACGAGATGTTCGGCTAGGTCCGGATTGCTGGCGAAGTGCAGGTGGACGTAGGAGCCGAGCGTGTTGTTGATGAGAAACCCCTCGCATCCGGCGGCATTGCCCTTGCGGTCCACGGTGGCGTAGATTGCGGGCATGGAATCCGGCAGAAACGCCGTTTCGATGGAGGAGTAATGAAATTCGTGGCCGCGCGCCACGGTACCCGGCGGGCCGAGGGGGCAGTCCTTGAGCGCGGTAATTTCCCGATACCCCAGCGCCTTGCGACGATCATTCATGGCGGCCCGCACCGGGAACACGCCGCACATGGCGAAACGGCCGCGCTCGGTGACCAGGTCGTTCATGAGATACATGAATCCGCCGCACTCGGCATAGATCGCTCCGCCCTTTTCCGAAAAGGCTCGCACGTCCTTTCGCATCCGGGAGTTCTGGCCCAGCTCAAAGCCGTAGAGTTCCGGATACCCGCCGCCGATGTACAGAGCGTCGAGATCCGGCGGCAAGCGCTTGTCGTGCAGCGGAGAGAAATTCACCAGCTCGGCCCCGGCCAGACGAAGCATGCGCAGATTTTCGGCGTAGTAGAAACAGAAGGCTTCGTCGCGGGCCACACCGATACGCACCGAAGGGGCAGGCGGCTCCACGTCCTCGACAGGCGCAAAGGAACGCTCCGGCATCCGCTCCAGCAAGCCGTCCACATCAATGCCCCGCTCCACCCAGTCCGCGAGGCGATCATAGACGCCCTCGTCTTCCTCTTCGGCCGTTCGAAGGCCGAGATGCCTCGAAGGGACGGCGATGTCCTCGTCACGGTCCAGACAGCCGAGCACCGGAATACCGGCAGTATCCATGGCCTCACGCAGCAAATCTTCATGGTTGGCGCTGCCAACGCGGTTGAGCACCACTCCGACCACGTTCACGCCGGGGTCAAAATTGACATACCCGGAGACAAGGGCCGCGGCTGAACGCGCCATGCTGCGCACGTCGGCCACGAGCACCACCGGCAGATTCAGAATCTTGGCGAGTTGGGCCGTGGAGCCCACTTCGTCGCTGCCGGAAGCGCCGTCGTACAGGCCCATGACACCCTCGACCACGGCGACACTTGCATCGACCGCGCGGCGCGCGAAAATTTCCGGGATGATGGACGGATCCTGCATCCAGCCGTCGAGCGTGACAGAGGGACGTCCGCAGGCGCGGGCATGGTGGCCGGGGTCAATGAAGTCGGGACCGCACTTGAAGGGCTGCACGGCGCGCCCCTTGCGCGCAAGGGCCTTCATGAGCCCGAGCGAAACGGACGACTTGCCGCACCCGCTGTGCGTTCCGGCTATGACGAATCCCCGGCACATGCGCCCTCCTGCGGCTAGGCCAGTCCCTTCTTCTCAATGTAGGCCTTGATCTTGAGCCCCTCGGGATGGTTCGGGGCCAGCGCGAGACATTCGTTCGCAGCCTCCAGCGCCTGTCGGTAATTACCGCTTTCGAACTCGGCCCGCGAGAGGTTGTAGAAAAGATTCTCATCGTCGCGGGTCAGCTCCAGCGCGCGCTGATAGTAATCCACGGCCTCGTCGAACATTTTCTTCTTGCGCAACTCGATGCCGTATTCGTTGAACAGATGCTTGTGTTCGTCCTGAAAGGCGGCGTCCAGCTTGATGATGCGGTCGAAGACCTCCTTGGCCTTGTCCTCCTCGCCGCGCTGCATGTAGCACATGCCGATGCCGAAGTTGGCGCGCACGTTCTGCTCGTCGAGCTGAAGCGCCTTGCTGAACTCGAACTCCGCCGTGAAGGTTTCGCCGCGCTTGCGTCGCTTTTCGCCGCGCGCCACGGCCTTTTGCACCTCACGGAGCTTGCTCATGACCTCGTTGTAAAGCGACGGCTCAGGAAGATAATCCTCCAGCAGCTCGTCCTTGGTGATTTCCGCCTTGGCGCCGGATGGCACGTTCTCCGGATTAAGTCCCTGAAGAACCACCGTGTCCTCATCCACCTGCTCGGCAAAGAAGTACACCTGCTGCTTGACGCGCCGCGCCGTGGTTCCGGTGCCTATTTTCCCGGTCTTTTCAATGGAAAAAACACCTTTTATGTAATTGTCTTCTTCAACATGAGGAAGCGTTGCCATGCGAGTACCTCGTCTTCAGTCCCTTTTGTGAATGTCCCGCAACCATACCGGGAAATCCGTCGCAAGAAAAGTCGCTAAACACATCTCCGGACTCAGGCAAAGACACCGCCTTCCGGCGGTTTGCAATCCGCCTCGCGACTGGCCTCGCCAAGCAGTGCCGTCACTGCCCGCTCACCTTCCTCGCCCACATCAAGGCTGTAGTCGGTCACGAATGTTTCGATATGCCGTGCGACCACTCCCGCGTCCATTTCCTGAGCGTGGGATCGTATCCACTGGCGTCCGGCTTCAGGATTCTCTCTGGCGTACAGGATGCTCCGGCGCACGGCCTCGTCCAGCTCGCGTATCATCTCCGATCCCAAGCTGCGGCGTACGGCAATGGCTCCCAGCGGAATGGGCAGGCCGCGGCTTTGCTCCCACCAGTCGCCAAGGTCCAGCAGTCTGGCAAGCCCGTGCTCGGCAAAGGTGAAGCGGCCTTCGTGGATGACCACCCCGGCCGCCACGTCGCCGCGATTCACCGCAGGCATGACCTCATCGAAAACCATCTCCATCCGCTCCGGCTTCAGGTCCTTTTCCCGGCAGCAGAGCCCGAACAGCAGGTTCGCGGTGGTCATGCGGCCCGGGATGGCCACCTTGCGGCCGTCCAGATCGTCGAGGCTCACGCCTTCCTTCGCCACGAGAATCGGGCCCACACCGAAGCCCATGGCACCGCCGGACCGCAGCAGCACATATTCATCCAGCACACCGGCGGCGGCCGCCACCGAGAGCTTGCAAACGTCTGCTTCTCCGCGCCGGGCCATGCCGTTGAGCACCTCCACATCCGCCAACACCGGATCGAAACGCACCGGGGCGTCCACGAGACCATGCAGCAGGGCGTGGAAAATAAATGTATCGTTAGGACAGGGGGATATGCCAATTCTGAGTATATCTGTCATGATTATTTCTCCGGGAACCCTTTTTCCGGTTTGACACGGACGGCGGTCATGTCTATTGGTGATGACCACCCGGTCACCGAATACCTTCGCGGACCGGCAAAGGCAAGGACGATATGGGCGGAAACGGCATGGACACCTTCAAGCGCCTCGACGTTGAGAAACGCGAGCGCATCCTCGACGCTGCTGCGGGCGAGTTCGCCTGCCACGGCTTCCACAAGGCGAGCGTCAATCGTATTGTGGGCGCAATCGGCATCGCCAAGGGCTCGCTTTTCAAATACTTCGGCACCAAACAGGGGCTGTTCGAATATCTCTTCGAACGCGCTCTTGAGCGGGTCAAGGCTCCCCTCAAGGAAGTCCGCACGAAGACCGAAGGGCAGGACTTTTTCCTGCGCCTGCACGCCGTGGCGCACGCTGCCGCAGGATTCGCCGTGGAGCATCCCCGAGCCTATCGCATCTACCTCAAGATGCTCTTTCAGGAAGACTTTCCCCTTCGCGACAGGGTGCTTCAGGCCCTGCGCGACGAGTTCGCCGACTTCCTCGGCCCCATGGTGGATGCCGCGGTCGAAGCCGGAGAACTTCGGGCGGACGTACCACGCGACGCCGTGGTCTTCCACATTCAGGCAGTCATCGACCGCCTGCTGCAGGGGGCGCAGGTTCCCGGCCTCGACGGCGGGCTGGACTTCTCGGCCCCCGGCGCACTGGCCGAAAGACTCGACGAACAGCTCTGCATCATCCGCTACGGACTTGCCGCAAAGGAGCAACAATGATCTTCAAGACAGAATATTTCGAAAGCATCGGCCTCGCGGACATTCGCGAAAAAGTGGCACGCGGTGAGCGCCTGACTGCCGAAGAAGGCCTGCGGCTCTTCGAGTGCCCCGAACCGCTGGCCGTGGGTGCCCTCGCCAACTTCTCCCGTAGCCGCATGCACGGGCAGCGCGCCTATTACGTGGTGAACCGCCATGTGAACTACACCAACGTATGCGTCAACGCCTGCACCTTCTGCGCCTATCAGCGCGAGGAGGAAGAACAGTCGGGTGCGTTCCGCCTGACCACGGAGGACGTGCTGCAAAAGCTCGCCAGCAGCCCCGCCGTACCGCGCGAAGTGCATATCGTGGGCGGCTGTCATCCCAAGCTGCCGCTTACCTATTTTGAAGAGATGCTTTCCGCGATCCGTGCCGAGTACCCGGAGACAGTTCTGAAGTGCTTCACCGCTGTGGAAATTGGTCATTTTGCCCAGCTTGAAGGCATCGACTCCAGAGAAGTGCTCGAACGCCTCCAGCGGGCCGGGCTCGATATGCTTCCCGGCGGCGGAGCCGAAATTTTCGCTCCCCGCGTCCGCGAACAGGTCTGCCCGCGCAAGCTCACCGGCGACCAGTGGCTGGACGTGCACCGCAAGGCACACGCACTCGGCATGAAGACCAACTGCACCATGCTCTTCGGCCATATCGAGACCCGCGAGGAGCGGCTTGATCATCTGACCCGGCTGCGTGAGCTGCAGGACGAACACCACGGCTTCGTGTGTTTCATCCCCCTGCCCTTCCTTACGGAGAACAGCGCCCTTCGCATCGACCACCCTCTCACCGGACTGGAAAAGCTGCGCACCATCGCCGTGAGCAGGCTCATGCTCGACAACGTCCCGCACATCAAGGCCTACTGGGTGATGCTCGGCGTCAAGGAAGCGCAGGCCGCCCTCAAGTTCGGCGCGGATGATTTCGACGGCACGGTTGTCGAGGAAAAGATCGGCCACGAAGCCGGAGCCTCCACCTCGCAGGGCATGACCCGCGAGGGTATCCGCGAAATGATCGAAGGATGCGGCTTCTCTCCCGTGGAGCGCGACTCCTACTTCAACTCCGTGGAGGAACAGTGCTGAACCGTATTTTCGAAAAAGTGATCGCCGGGGAGCGCATCGGCTTCGATGAGGCCGACCTGCTCTACTGCGAAGCCGACTTCCACGAGCTGGGGACGCTGGCCCACGCCGTTCGCATGCGCAAGCATCCCGAAAAAGCCGTCACCTATGTGGTGGATCGCAATATCAATTATTCCAATGTCTGCACCTGTGGCTGCAAGTTCTGCGCATTCTACAAGGCCCCGGACGCCGAGGGCGGCTATGTGCTGGACTTTGACGAACTGGATCGCAAGATCGAGGAAACCCTCGCGCTCGGCGGCACCCAGATTCTCATGCAGGGCGGGCACCATCCCGATCTGCCGCTGTCCTGGTACGAAGACATGCTACGCCACATCAAAGCCAATCACGCCGTGCACGTCCATGCATTCTCTCCCCCGGAGATCGTGTACTTCAGTGAACTGAACGACATGACGCCGCGCGAGGTCATCCGCAGACTGCACGAAGCCGGGCTCGATTCCATCCCCGGCGGCGGCGCCGAGATTCTTGTGGATTCCGTCCGCAGCGAGATCGCTCCGAGAAAATGCCCTGCAGGCGAATGGCTCGGGGTGATGGAGGACGCGCACCATCTGGGGCTGAAAACCACCGCCACCATGATGTTCGGCCACGTCGAATCTGCCCGGCAACGCTTGGAACACCTTTTTGCCGTTCGCGAGCTTCAGGACCGCACCGGCGGATTCACGGCGTTCATTCCGTGGACATTCCAGCCGGACCATACGGCCCTGTCCCACTGCCGCAAGCTCACCAGCATCGAATACCTGCGGATGCTCGCAGTATCGCGCATCGTGCTGGACAACGTGGACAACGTGCAGGTTTCGTGGGTGACCATGGGCCCGGACATTTCGCAGCTGGCCCTGTTCTTCGGCGGAAACGATTTCGGCTCCACCATGATCGAGGAAAACGTGGTCAAGGCGGCCGGGGTGTCCTTCAGGCTCTCGCGCAACGAGATACACCGTCTGGTGCGGGACGCAGGCTTCGAGCCGCGCCAACGCAGCATGGATTACACCGTGCTGGAGGACAGATGATCCGCCTCGGCAGGATCGGCTACCTCAACGTGTTGCCGATTTACCATCCCATCGAATCCGGAAGCATGGGCAACGGATACGAGATCGTCTCCGGTCCGCCAGCGGAGCTCAACGACCTGATGTCCCGCGGCCAGCTGGACGTGTCCTCCACGTCAAGTATCGAATACGCTCGCAATCCGGAGCGGTATTATCTGGTGCCGAATCTGGCCATCGGCAGCTGCGGGCCGGTGCAAAGCGTCCTGCTGCTTTCACGCCGGCCGGTGGAAGAGCTGGATGGCAAGACCATTCTGGTGAGCTCCCAGACCCATACTTCGGCCGCTATGCTGAAAATTCTGGCCAGCCACTGGGGCATTACCCCCGAATACGTCACCGGTGACGCCACGAGCACGTTATCTACCGGCGAACGACCGGAAGCGATTCTGGCCATCGGCGACGAGGCGCTCAACCTGCGTTATCACCCGGACTACCCCGTTCGTATTGATATGGGCGAAGCATGGCGCGACATGACCGGACTGCCGTTCGTTTTCGGCGTCTGGGTTGTCCAGCGCGCGGACTTCGAAGCACGCCCGGAAGAAGTCAGACAGGCCTGCGACGTGCTGCTGCGCTCCAAGAAATGGGGCAACGAGCACATCGAGACCATCTGCGAACTTGCCTGCGAGAACAGTTGCCTCGACATGGCGGAGATGCGCTCATACTTTGACGGGCTTGTGTACGACATCGGCCCCGAAGAGCTTGCGGGGCTGCGACGGTTCTACGCGGAGTTGGCCTCCACCAGCCTGATAGACGCCGAGCCCGAGCTGGTCTTTCTGCCCGGCATGAGCTGCTGAGGCAGCGTCTCCCGCGCGTTTTCCACATAGGCGAGAAATGCCCGCATGGCCGGATACAGCTTTCGGTCGCTGAGGTATGTCAGGTAAAAACGACGCCGCTTTCGAAGCTCCGGCACGTCAAGAAGCACCAGATCCCCGCTTTCCACATACCGCTGAACGGCAAGTTGCGACGTGGCGCTGACGCCGACTCCGGCGAGCACACATTCGATCACCGCCGTGGTGCTTCCCACGTGGGAAACCACGTTGAGATTCCTGAGTCCCCCACAGGCGTCCAGTGCGTCCTCAAGGGACTTTCTGGTACCTGACCCCTTTTCCCGCATGATCCACGGCAAGGAAAGGACACTTTCAAGCGGTGTGCCGTTCTCTCCGTCCAGGCTTTTAGCCAAAGCCGGAGAGGCAACCACAACCATATCGTCTTCCATCAAAAGACTTGATGCAAGTCCGGGCAGATCAGGCTTGGAGCCGACAAGGCCGAGCGAGAGGTCGCCGTTGTGAACGCGTTTGAGAATCTCAAGCGTGTCAGAAACATCCACTGAAAACGTCACCCCGGGGTGCATCCGCATAAACCCGGATATCAGACGAGGCAGGATCAGGTTGGCCGGAATGGTGCTGCCGCCTATCTGCAACTCACCCACGACTTTGTCGCGCAGCATGTGGATCTCTGACTGCACGTCATCAAGGCTCTGGAAGAGCTCCTTGGCCGTGCGATAGAGTAAATCCGCAGGCTGCGTGGGTACCGTGCGCTTGCCGAGCCGATCGAACAGAAGCACGCCCAATTCGTCTTCAAGATGAGAGATGTGGGAACTGATTGTCGGCTGAGAAAGAAATAGCTCCTGTCCGGCCTTCGAAAAGCTTCGCAGCTCGAAAACCTTACAGAAAGCCTCCAGCTTTCGGATATCCATGTGCAACCCCTCTATAGATATTGATAGATGGGGTCTATGGTTACGCTCAAAAAAAAGGCAGGTCAAGCGACCTGCCTTTTTGAACTCGTTGTGCTGCCGTTTATGCTTCGGCTTCTTCAGCCTTGGGGGCTTCGGGAGCTTCTGCTTCGGCAGAGCCGCGCTTGGTCAGCTCGATAATGACCATGGGAGCGCAGTCGCCGCGGCGCGGGGTGGAGAGCTTGACGATACGGGTGTATCCGCCCTGTCCGCCCTCGAAACGCGGAGCGATTTCGTCGAACAGACGCTGCACCAGCTTGTGGTTGTTGAGCGTCTTGTATGCCTGACGGCGAGCGTGCAGGTCGTTCTTCAGGGCCAGGGTGATGAGCTTTTCAACAACCCTGCGAAGTTCCTTGGCCTTGGCCTCGGTGGTGCGAATCCGCTCGTAGGTCAGCAGAGCCTTTGCCATGTTGCGGAACATGGCCCTGCGGTGGGAGTCGCTCCTATTGAGCTTGCGTCCGGATTTTCTATGCCTCATTTTTTTCCTTCCTCTTCAGCCATTCCTGATATTTCTTGTCGAAATCCTCGACGGTCATGCCGAACTTCAGGTTCATGCTGTCCAGGACACGGCGAATCTCGTCGAGAGACTTCCGCCCGAAGTTCTTAGTCTTGAGCATCTGGGCTTCGGTGCGCTGCACCAGTTCGCCCACGAGCTGGATGTTGGCGGCCTTGAGGCAGTTGGTGGCGCGCACGGAGAGTTCAAGCTCGTCGATGCTCTTGAAGAGGTTCGGATTGAGGTCGATGGTCTCTTCGTCTTCCTTGGACGACTCCGTATTCACTTCATCGAAATTGATGAACACGGAAATCTGGTCCTTGATGATTTTTGCGGCGTAGGCGCAAGCATCTTCGGGAATGACGGATCCATCGGTCCAGACCTCGAGGATCAATTTGTCATAGTTGGTCATCTGGCCAACGCGCGCCTGCTCCACGGAGTAGGCGACCTTGGTGATGGGGGAGTAACTGGCATCCATGATGATGAGCCCGATCTCGTCGGCGAGCCCTTCATGCATTTCGGCGGGCACGTAGCCCTTGCCCATGCGGACTTCCAGTTCCATCTTCAGTTCCCTGTCTTCGGACAGGGTGCAGATGACCTGATCGGGATTGAGAACCGAGACGTTCTGGTTCTCCTGAATCATGCCTGCAGTGACCTGGCCCTGCTTGTCCGCTTCGAGGGTCAGAATCTGAGCCTCGTCGGTGGTCATGGCCAGACGGACCTGCTTGAGGTTCAGAACGACCTCGGTCATGTCCTCCATGATCCCGGGCAGGGTGGTGAACTCGTGCTGAACGCCTTCGATACGCGCCGCCACGATGGCCGCTCCCTGCATGGAGGAGAGGAGCACACGGCGGAGCGCATTCCCGATGGTGGTAGCGTAGCCACGCTCAAGCGGCTCGCAGATGAACTTCCCGTAAGTCTGAGAGGACTTGGGGTCGCGCACCACCTTTTCGGGCTTTTCCAGCAGGGTCCAGTTTCTGGTGTTAACCAGTTTGTCGTCGTTCTGAATAAGCATTCATCCCACCTGTTATTTGGAGTAAAGCTCGACGATGAGCTGCTCGTTGATGGGGAACGTGATGTCTTCCCTCTTGGGCAGGGCCTTCACAACGCCCTTGAAGTTATCGGCGTCCACTTCCAGCCACTCGGGGCAGCCGCGGCGGCCGATGACTTCCTGAGCCTCGCCGATGACGGGAATCTTGCGGGACTCTTCACGCACGGTGATCACGTCTTCCACCTTGACGAGCATGGACGGAATATTCACGCGACGACCGTTCAGAACGAAAATGCCGTGCAGAACGAGCTGACGGGCCTGATCGCGGGAGTTTGCGTAACCCATGCGGTAGACCACGTTGTCGAGACGACGTTCGAGAAGGGTGAGCAGGTTGTGACCCGTGTGACCCTTCATCGAGTCAGCGCGCTGATAGTAGGTGCGGAACTGGCCTTCCAGCACGCCGTACATGCGGCGAACCTTCTGCTTTTCACGCAGCTGAACGGCGTAGTCGCTGAGCTTCTTGCGCATGCGACCGGCGTGACCCGGAGCGTAAGGGCGCTTGTCGTAAGCGCACTTGTCCGTGTAGCAGCGGTCGCCCTTGAGAAACAGCTTACCACCTTCACGGCGGCAGAGCTTGCATTTGGCTTCGGTATATCTTGCCACGACTGAACTCCTTGGAACTTAAACCCTGCGGCGTTTGGGCGGACGGCAGCCGTTGTGCGGAATCGGGGTGATATCCCGAATGTACGCTACCTTGAAGCCGACTGCGTTGATTGCACGCATGGCGGCTTCACGACCGGAACCGGGGCCCTTCACCATCACGCCGACAGTACGCATACCGTGTTCCTGGGCGCGACGCGCTGCGGATTCGGCTGCGATCTGGGCGGCGAACGGAGTGCTCTTGCGGGAACCCTTGAAATGGGCGCCGGCAGAGGCCCAGCTCACCACATTGCCCTTCGCATCAGTGAAGGTAATGATGGTGTTGTTGAACGTGGCCTTGATGTGGGCCACGCCAACAGGGACGTTCTTTTTCTCTCTTTTCTTGCCGGTACGGCGGGGTCTAGCCATTGCTGACTCTCCCTATAGTAAGTATTTGCTAGCACGTCGAAGGCCGAAGCCCGCGACGTCCATGTATAGCGCTATTTTTTCTTCCTGCCGACCACGGAACGACGCGGACCCTTGCGGGTGCGTGCGTTGGTGTGGGTGCGCTGTCCGTGACAGGGCAGCCCACGACGGTGGCGAAGCCCACGATAGCAGCCGATATCCATCAGGCGCTTGATGTTGGAGGAGACTTCGCGACGGAGGTCGCCTTCAACCTTGTAGTTGGCTTCGATCTCGTTACGGATGGAGTTGACTTCTTCAGCAGAGAGGTCGTCGGACTTCTTCTGCCAGTCAATCTTGACCGAGTCGAGAATCTCCAGGGCCGTGGTGCGGCCGATTCCATAGATGTAGGTCAGCGCAATATCCATGCGCTTGTTCCTAGGCAGGTCTACACCAGCGATACGTGCCACAGCTAATACCCCTCTTAACCTTGACGCTGTTTGTGCCGGGGGTTGTCACAGATGACCCGCAGCACGCCATTGCGCCTGATGATTTTGCACTTAGGACACATTTTTTTCACAGAAGGTCTGACTTTCATGACCGTCTCCAGTGAATGCTTATTCGGCCTTATGAGGCCAACTTAAAAACGAAGCTGTCTCTTCTACAGCAGCGGCTGCAAAAGAGCAAGTATTTTAGTTATGGTCCCTTCCTAGTCGGAAAGGCTCAGTATTTGCGGTCCCGAAGACGTTATCGCCACCGTGTGCTCGAAGTGAGCAGACAACTTTCTGTCCTTGGTAACGGCGGTCCAGTCGTCGTCGAGGACCTCTACTTCGTGACTCCCGGCGGTGACCATCGGTTCGATGGCGATCACCATGCCCGCCTTGAGCGGAACGCCAGTGATTCCCTGGGGCACGAAGTTCGGGATCTCGGGCTTTTCATGAAGCCGCGCGCCGATCCCGTGTCCGACGAAACGCCGGACGATCCCGAAGTCGAAACCTTCAACATACGTCTGTATTGCCGCGGAGACGTCGAAGAGGTTATTGCCGGGACGGGCCTGTTCTATTCCCTTCATCAGCGATTCCTTGGTGACGTCCATAAGCTGACGGGCCTCATCAGTCACCTGGCCCACCGGAAAAGTCCGGGCGGAATCGCCGCAGAATCCTTCGTACACGACGCCCATGTCGAAGCTGACTATGTCTCCTTCCTTCAGGATACGGTCCTTGGAAGGAAAGCCGTGCACTATCTCCTCGTTGACGGAGCAACACAGGGCGAAGGGAAAGCCCTGATAGCCCAAAAATGCCGGGCGGACGCCGTGCTCTTCGCACCTTGCCCGGCAGATTTCCTCGAAGTGAATGGTGGGAACGCCTGGCTCAACATTCCGGCCCAATTCATCGAGAATCGTCGAAACAATGCGATTGGCCTCACGCATGAGGCCAATCTCTTTATCGTTCTTGAGGAAAATTCCTCTGTATTTCTTCAAGGCTATTGCCTTCCTTTCACTTTGGCGCCCTTGCCCATCAGACCTTCGTACTGACGAGAAATCAGGTGGGATTCCACCTGGCCCATGAAGTCCATGGCCACGCCGACGACAATGAGCAGGGCCGTACCGCCGAAGTAGAACGGCACGTTGAGTTGGGCGATCAGCAGCATCGGCAGCACACAGATGGCGGCCACGTACAGGGACCCCCACAGGGTGATGCGGGCGAGAACCCGGTCGATGTATTCGCGGGTCTTGGCACCCGGACGGATGCCCGGGATGAAGCCGCCCTGCTTCTGGATATTCTCGGAGATGCCCTTCGGATCGAAGATAATCGCCGTGTAGAAGTAGCAGAAGAAGATGATGATCGCCACATACAGTACGTTGTAGAGCACCGAGGTCGGGGTCAGCATCTGACTGATCGACTGGAGCCACTCAACGCTGGAGAAGTTCGCGACGGTGGCCGGGAACATCAGGATCGAGGAGGCGAAGATGGGCGGAATAACACCTGCGGTGTTGATGCGCAGGGGCAGATGCGTTGTCTGCCCGCCGAACATTTTGCGACCCATCTGCCGCTTCGCGTAGTGAATGGGAATCCGACGCTGGCCGCGTTCCATGAACACGATGAACGCCAGCGTAGCCACCATGACCGCCATGATGATCAGCAGCAGGAAAAGGCTGATCTCGCCAACGGTCATGAGGCGGAAGGTGTTGAAGATGGCGGAAGGAAGACCGGCAACGATACCTGCAAAAATGATCAGGGATATTCCGTTGCCGATCCCTTTTTCCGTCAACTGTTCACCCAGCCACATAAGGAAGACGGTTCCCGTCGTCAGGGTCAGGATGGTCATCAGCTTGAAGCTCCAGCCGGCATGCATCACCACCGGAGAACCGGAGGGAGAGGTCATGCCTTCGAGGCCTACTGCGATGCCGAAACCCTGAACGATCGTGATGAGCACGGTGCCGTAGCGGGTATACTGGGTGATCTTCTTGCGTCCTGCTTCGCCCTCTTCCTTCTGCATACGCTTCAGCTCGGGGCTGACCACGGTCAGCAGCTGAAGGATAATAGAGGCGGAGATATAGGGCATGATGCCCAGTGCGAATATGGACAGATTCTTCAGGCCGCCGCCGGAGAACATGTCGAACAGGCCGAACAGTGTGTTCTGCGCGTTCGCAAAGAAGTCGGCGAGAGCGCTGCTGTCGACGCCCGGAACGGGAATATGAATTCCCAGTCGGTAGACAGCGAGCAGCACAAACGTCCACAAGAGCTTCTTCTTCAGCTCGGGCAGGCGGGCCAGGTTTTCCACTCCAGACAGTGCCACGGGTACCCCTTCCGTTTTATCTATTCAGGCGAGTTTTCGCCTTCAATGGCCTTGGCGTTGCCGCCGGCCTTGGCGATCTTGTCGGCAGCGGAGGCGCTGAAACGGTGCGCTTCCACGGTAACCTTGCGATCAACCTCACCCATGCCGAGGACCTTGACCGGAGCGCCGCGCTTGGCGAGACCGCGATCGTAGATGTCGACCAGAGTGATTTCTTCCTTGCCATCGAACATGGCCAGCAGCTGCCCCACGTTCACGACTTCGTATTCCGCACGGAAGATGTTCTTGAAGCCGCGCTTGGGCAGGCGGCGGGCAAGAGGCATCTGACCGCCCTCGAAGCCGGGGCGAACACCGCCGCCGGAGCGGCTGTTCTGACCCTTGTGGCCCTTGGCACTGGTCTTGCCCCAGCCGGAACCGGAACCGCGGCCTATGCGACGGCGGTTCTTGTATTCTTCCGGGAACGGGTAGAGTTCATGAAGTCTCATTGTTCCGTAACCTCCACCAGGTGCTTCACTTTTTCGATCATGCCCCGGATTTCGGGACGGTCCTCAAAGGTCTTCTCCTGGCGGATTTTGCGCAGGCCCAGGGCGTCCAGAGTGGCCACCTGTTTGGGCTTGTTTCCGCATTTGCTTCTGATGAGCTTAACCTTAAGCATTTCCGTCTCCTTACTTCCTGGGCGTGGAAACCGGGCAACCGCGCAGCTTGGAAACGTCCTCGGCGCTGCGCAGGGAGGCCAGGCCTTCCACGGTGGCACGAAGCACGTTGTGCGGGTTGTTGGTTCCGATTGCCTTGGTCAGGATATCATGGACGCCCACGGCTTCCATGACAGCACGCACCGGGCCACCGGCGATGATACCGGTACCGCGGCTTGCGGGCTTCATCAGCACCCGGCCGGCACCGTAGCGACCCAGAACCTGATAAGGCAGGGTGCCCTCGAGCAGCGGCACGGAGATCATGTTTTTCTTGGCTCTGTCGGAAGCCTTACGGATGGCCTCGGGGACCTCGTTGGCCTTTCCGAGTCCATATCCGACACTACCTTCGCCATCGCCGACAACCACAAGGCAGCTGAAGCTGAAGCGGCGGCCGCCCTTGACGACCTTGGCAACGCGATTGAGGTAGACGATCTTCTCGATGAGACCGGATTCGTTCTGTTCCATCATGGCGTCAACCCCTAGAACTTCAGGCCACCTTCACGAGCGCCGTCGGCCAGAGCCTTGACTTTGCCGTGATAGATGAAGCCGTTGCGGTCGAATACGACCGATTCAATCTTCTGCTCAATGGCCCTAGCCGCGATATCCTTACCGACTTTGGCAGCGCTCTCGCGGTTGGCCTTCATCTCGGTGTCGTCCTTGCCCAGCACCTGCGTAGAGGCGCTGCACAGGGTCTGGCCGGCATTGTCGTCCACGAGCTGGGCGTAAATGTGCCGGTTGGAGCGGAAGACGACCAGCCTCGGCCTTTCGGCGGTACCGAAGATCTTCTTGCGAATGCGGATCTTCCTGCGGTGTCTTGCGTTCATGTTTTTCATTTTTTACCCATCCTACTTGGAGCCGGACTTGCCAGCCTTGCGCTTGATGATTTCGTCAGCGTACTTGATGCCCTTGCCCTTGTAGGGTTCCGGCGGACGCACGCGACGGATCTGAGCCGCAGTCTCGCCAACGAGCTGCTTGTCAGAGCCGGAGATGGTCAGCTTGCTACCTTCGGCAGCGGCCTCGATTCCGGCGGGGAGATCAAACTCAACCGGATGGGAGTAGCCGACGTTCAGGACGACTTTCTTGCCCTGCACTGACACCTTGTAACCAACACCGATCACTTCCAGACCTTTCTGGAAGCCCTTGGTGACACCTTCCACGCAGTTGGCGAGGAGGGTGCGACGGAGACCGTGCTGGCTACGGGCGATACGGGACTCATCAGCGCGACCGACATTGATCACGCCGCCTTCAACGGTATAGACGACCTTCGGGTGCACCGGAGTGGACAGGGTCCCCTTGGGGCCCTTGACCGTGATCTCCTCCGCGCCGACCTGAATGTCGACGCCCGAAGGAATCTCTATTGGTTTTTTACCGATTCTGGACATGTGTACCTCGTTACCAGATTTCGCAGAGCAGTTCGCCGCCCACGTTGGCTTCGTGAGCTTTTGCACCCTCGAGCACGCCCTTGGACGTGGAGACGATGCAGATACCAATGCCGTTCTGCACGCGAGGGATGTCCTCGACGCCCACGTAGCGACGGCGACCCGGGGTGCTCACCTTCTTCATTCCGGTGACAAGGGGTTTGCCGTTTGCGTACTTCAGGGTGATGACGATATCCCCGCCCTCGACAGTGTAATCGGCGATGTAGCCTTCCTCTTTCAGGATGCCGGCGATGCCTTCCTTGATCTTGGAAGCGGGCACCGCAACGCTGGTGTGGTATGCACCGTAAGCGTTCCTGACACGGGTCAGCATATCGGCTATGGGATCAACAACAGCCATTATATTCTCCTTGGAAATTACCAGCTCGACTTGCGCACGCCGGGCAGTTCGCCTGCCAGGGCCTTGTTCCTGAAGCAGATACGGCAGATGCCGTAGCGGCGCAGGAAGGCCCGGGGACGTCCGCAAATGGGGCAGCGGTTGTATGCGCGCACCTTGAATTTGGGCTTGCGCTGTGCCTTCACTTTCAGAGCAGTTCTGGCCATGGTATTTCTCCTACTTTTTGAAGGGCATTCCGAGAAGGTCAAGAAGCTTCTTGCCTTCCTTGTCAGTCTTGGCCGACGTCACCACGGTGATGTTCATGCCCTTGACTCGTTCCACACCGTCGATCTCCAGTTCAGGGAAGATCGTGTGTTCCTTCACGCCCAGGGTGAAATTGCCACGACCGTCAAACCCTCTGTCCGGCACGCCGCGGAAGTCGCGAACGCGCGGAAGGGCGAAATTGACAAGCTTGTCGTAGAAGTCCCACATCCTGTCCTCACGGACGGTGACGCGGACGCCGACAGGCATGCCTTCACGAAGCTTGAACGCTGCGATGGACTTCTTGGCCCGAGTCACCACGGCACGCTGGCCAGCGATGCGGGAGAGTTCCTCCACTGCGTCTTCAATCAGCTTGTTGTTCTGGCTGCCCTCGCCCAGACCGATGTTCAGAGAAATCTTCTGCAGTCTGGGGATTTCCATGGGGCTCTTGTATCCGAACTCTTTCTGCAGTTCGGACACGACCTTTTCTTTATATACGCTTTCCAGACGAGTCATAACGCCACCTTACTTGAAGGTCTCACTGCATTTCTTGCAGTAACGGACCTTCTTGCCGTCTTCGGTCTTCTTGTACCCGATGCGAGTCGGCTTGGTGCAGGCGTCGCAAACGACGGCCACATTCGACACGTTGATCGGAGCTTCCTTTTCAACAATACCGCCGGGCTGGTTGACGTACGGGTTGGGCTTGGTGTGGCGCTTGACCATATTCACCTTCTCAACCAGGACCTTGTCCTTCTTGCGGAGGATCTTCAGGACCTTGCCGATTTTTCCCTTGTCCTTCCCGGCGATCACCATGACCTTGTCATCTTTGCGGATTTTCATGGTTACCTCTTAGAGAACCTCGGGAGCGAGGGAAACGATCTTCATGAAGCCGGCGGCACGCAGTTCGCGTGCGACGGGTCCGAAAATACGGGTTCCGACGGGCTCCATGTTATTGTTCAGCAATACGGCGGAGTTGTTGTCGAACTTGATGAAGGAACCGTCCGGGCGGGCGATTTCCTTCTTGGTCCGGACAACGACAGCCTTCATGACCGCGCCCTTCTTCACCTTGGAATGGGGCATGGCCTCCTTCACGGAAACGACGATGATGTCTCCGACACTGGCGTAACGACGACGGGAACCGCCAAGCACCTTCAGACAGGATACTTTTTTGGCCCCCGAGTTGTCAGCCACGTCGAGCTTGGATTCAACCTGAATCATCTCTCTACCCTACTTGGCTTTTTCGACAATTTGCACGAGGTGCCACCGCTTGCGGCGGCTGAGGGGCCTCGATTCCACGATCTGGACCTTATCACCGGTGTTGCAGTCGTTGGCCGGATCATGCGCCATGACTTTCTTGCGCCGACGAATATACTTCTTCAGAAGCGGATGCTTGACCAGAGTCTCAACACGAACGACAACGGTCTTATCGGCCTTGTCGCTGATGACGAGACCGGTCAGCATGCGCCGGTTGCCTTGATTATTCAGCTCAGCCATTGGCTACGCTCCCTGCCTTTCCCGCTGAATCGTCAGGATGCGGGCTATGGTACGTTTCACGTCATTAAGCTGGCGGATGTTTTCAAGCTGCGCGGTGGCGTGCTTGAAGCGAAGGTCGAAAAGATCCTTGCGGAATTCGACCAGCTTTTCAGCCAGCTGGGTGTCGTCAAGTTCACGAAGTTCTTTGACGGTCATTACTCCGTTCCCTCCTTAACGACGATGGCGCACTTGACAGGGAGCTTGTAGGAAGCGCGCTTCAGCGCTTCGCGTGCGAGCTCGATGTTCACGCCTTTTACCTCATACATGATACGGCCCGGTCTCACGGGGGCGCACCAGCCTTCCGGGGCGCCTTTACCCTTACCCATGCGGACTTCCGCGGGCTTGGACGTGATGGGGAAGTCAGGGAAAACGCGGATCCAAACCTTACCGCCACGCTTGATGTGGCGCATGATCGCGACACGTGCGGACTCGATCTGCTGGCTGGTCAGTTTTCCATGCTCCAGTGCCTTCAGCCCAATATCGCCGAAGGACACGCTGTTACCCCTTTGGGCCTTGCCTCTGACGCGGCCTTTTTGCCGCTTGCGGTGTTTAACCTTCTTCGGAGCAAGCATTACTGTTCGACCTCTTTGTCAAGGATTTCACCCTTGAAGACCCACACACGGACCCCAATCACACCGTACGTCGTGGACGCGGTGGCGTAACCGTAGTCAATGTCGGCGCGAAGAGTGTGCAGGGGCACGCGGCCATCGCGGTACCATTCGGAACGCGCGATTTCTGCACCGGCCAGACGACCGGAACAAGCGACCTTGATGCCCTCGGCACCGAATTTCCTGGCAAGGCCCACCGTGCGCTTCATGGCACGGCGGAAGGCAATCCGGCGCTCCAGCTGCTGCGCGATGTTCTCGGCAACGAGCTGTGCTTCAGTTTCGGGCCTGCGGATCTCGCTAACCTCTATCGTAAACTCGGTCTGGAACTTCCTGCGAAGATCCTCCCGGAGTTTCTCAATTTCAACGCCCTTGCGACCGATAACGATACCGGGGCGGGCGGTGGAGATGATCAGGCGGATCTTGCCGCCGGCGCGTTCGATTTCGATGCGTGCGACGCCAGCCTGATACAGTTTTTTCTTCACGTACTTGCGGACCTTGTCGTCCTGCAGGACGTACGCGGGATAGTCCTTCTTACTGAACCAGCGGGACTGCCAGTTCTTGTTGTATCCCAGCCTGAAACCGTAAGGATGTACTTTCTGACCCATAGCTAAGCTTCCTTGACCACAACGGTGATGTGGCTCGTACGTTTGCGGATGCGGTAGGCACGACCCATTGCACGGGGCTTGATGCGCTTCCAAGTGGGACCTTCATTGACGATGATCTTGTCGATGACAAGGGCGTCAACGTCCACACCGGGCTTTTGTTCCGCATTGGCAATGGCAGAGTACAGGACTTTGCTCAGGATGCGGGCCGGCTTCTTCGGGGTGAAGCGCAGGACGTTCAGAGCGTCCTCCACCGGCTTACCTTTTACGGTCTCAGCCACAAGACGAGTCTTGCGCGGAGACACACGGATGAATTTGGCAACAGCTTTGGCTTCCATATTCTACCCCCTACTTACCCTTCTTCTTGTCGGCCACGTGGCCGTAGTAGGTACGGGTCGGGGAGAACTCGCCAAACTTGTGACCGACCATATTTTCAGTAACGAACACCGGGATGAACTTCCGGCCGTTGTGAACGGCGAAAGTCATGCCGACCATCTCGGGGATGATCGTGGACCGACGGGACCAGGTCTTGATGACGCGGCGATCGCCGGACTCGGAGGCCTTGTCGACCTTCTTGAGCAGGTGTCCGTCTATAAAGGGACCTTTCTTAAGAGACCTAGGCATGATCTAAACTCCTACTTCTGGCCGCGGCGCTTAACGATAAGCTTGGAAGAGGCCTTCTTCTTGTTGCGAGTACGGTAACCCTTTGCAGGCATGCCCCACGGAGAGACGGGGTGACGTCCACCGGAGCTTCTGCCTTCACCACCACCGAGGGGGTGGTCGATCGGGTTCATTGCCACGCCGCGAACCTGGGGACGGCGGCCCTGCCAACGATTGCGGCCGGCCTTGCCCAGTCTGATGCTCTCATGGTGCACGTTGCCGACCTGACCAACAGTGGCCATACAGGTAACGAGGACCTTGCGGACTTCACCGGAGGGCATGCGAAGCAGGCCGTACTTGCCTTCCTTCGCCACGAGCTGTGCATACGTGCCGGCTGCGCGGCAGAACTGTCCGCCACGACCGGGCTGCAGTTCGATGTTGTGCAGCACGGTACCAGTCGGGATGTCGCTGATGCGCAGGGCGTTGCCCGGCTTGATATCAGCGCCCTTCCCGGACAGAACGGAATCGCCCTGCTTCAGACCGACGGGAGCGATGATGTACCGCTTTTCGCCGTCTGCGTAGGTCAACAGCGCAATGCGTGCGCTGCGGTTCGGATCGTATTCGATCTCGGTGACCTTGGCGGGGATGCCCAGCTTGGACCGCTTGAAGTCGATAACGCGGTAAAGACGCTTGTGTCCTCCGCCGCGACGGCGAGAGGTCACGCGGCCGTAGTTGTTCCTGCCGGATTTTTTGGTCAGGCCTACGGTAAGGGACTTCTCGGGAGTGGTTCTCGTAATCTCCGAGAATTCGGAGACGGTCTGGAACCGCCGGCCCGGAGAAGTAGGCTTCATCTTACGGGTTGCCATTTGTTACACTCCCTCGAAGAATTCGATTTTTTCGCCCTCGGCCAGCTTCACGTAAGCTTTCTTGGAACCGGAGATGCGACCCATCACCCGGCCAAAGCGCTTGCGCTCGGAAGGCCTTTTCTTGACGATGTTCACGGATTCGACCTTGACGCTAAATGCCTCTTCGACGGCTTTCTTCACCTCGATCTTGTTCGAATCGGGGTGGACGTAGAAGGAGACGCAGTTCCCGGCTTCCTTGGCTTCGGTAGCCTTCTCGGAAATGACGGGCTTGATGAGAACTTGTGTGTAATCCATTACTTCAACCTCTCCTGCACGTCTTTGGCCGCGCCCTCGAACATAACCAGTTCGGGGTAACGCAGCACGTCGTAGACATTGAGCTTCTCGGCTTCGAGAATCTTGATGCCGGGAACATTCCGGGCAGAAAGGACGAGATTCTTATCAGCTTCCGAGACGACTATCAAGGCCTTTTCCAGACCGAGGCTCTTGACGACCTCGACAAAGCCCTTGGTTTTGATCTCGGGAAGATCAATGGTGTTGAGAACCGTCAGCTTCTCTTCGCCCAGACGGGAGGAGAGTGCCATACGCATGGCAAGCCTGCGGATCTTCTTGTTTACTTTAAAGCTGTAGTCACGGGGCTGGGGACCAAAAGTGGTCGCACCGCCACGCCACAGCGGGGAGCGCATGGTACCGGCGCGTGCGCGTCCGGTGCCTTTCTGGCGCCAGGGCTTGCGGCCGCCGCCGCGGATCGTAGAACGGGTCTTGGTCGCGTGGGTTCCACTCCTGCGGGCGGCGAGCTGCGAACGAACAACGAGCTGCAGAATCTCGGGGCGGATTTCAACCTCGAAGATTTCCGGAGCCAGCTCGATGGCGCCCACTTCTTTCTTACTCTGATCGAAAACTTTTACGTTTGCCATGATCATTTACCTCTAGCTCGCTAGCCGATTTTGCGGATCACAACCAAGCCGTCTTTCGGACCCGGAATCTGACCCTTCACCACAAGGATGTTTTCTTCGGGACGGATGTCCACGATTTCAACGCTGGGAACCGTGACGTTCTTGTTGCCCATCTGGCCGGGCATCTTCTTGCCCTTCCAGATGCGACCGGGGAACGTCGCGTTACCAACGGAACCAGTGGCGCGGTGGACCTTCTCGGCACCGTGCGATGCACGCTGACCGGCGAAGTTCCAGCGCTTCATGACGCCCTGGAAGCCTTTACCCTTGCTGCGGCCGGACACCTTGACCTTTTCACCCAGGGTGAACAGGTCGACGGAGAGTTCCTGGCCGAGTTCATATTCTTCAGGGTTCGCAATGCGGAACTCCTTAAGGTGACGGAACACGCCCTTGCCGGCCTTTTCGTGGTGGCCGCGCTGGGGCTTGTTGGTCAACCTTTCCGGCAGCTCGTCGTAGCCGAGCTGAACCGCACTGTACCCTTCCTTGTCGGTGGTCTTGATCTGCGTCACCGGGCACGGACCCGCCTGAATGACAGTGACAGGACAAATGGTGCCGTCATCCTTGAAGATACGGGTCATCCCCAGCTTCTTTCCGAGAATTCCAAGCGTTTTCGGCATGATATCCTCTCTAAAGCTTGATTTCCACATCGACACCGGCAGGCAGGGAAAGCTTGCCAAGGGAATCGACGGTCTGCTGGGTCGGCTCAAGGATGTCCAGCAGGCGTTTATGAATCCGCATCTCGAATTGTTCGCGGGACTTCTTGTCAACGTGTACCGACTTCTGCACCGTGGTACGGTGAATCTCGGTCGGAAGCGGGATGGGACCGGCAATGGCCGCACCGGTATTCCGTGCGGTATCGACGATCTCGGTCACCGCTTTGTCGAGAATGCGGTAATCGTACGCCTTCAGTTTGATCCTGATGCGATCGCTTGTCATGGAAGCCATAACTAGTTTCTCCTAAATGGTGGTCTCCGAATGACTGCTGGAGTCAAAGCGGTCGGGCAACCTATCTGATGACAGGTGCCTACGTCAAGGAAGCCCGACTTATGCTTGAAGACTCAGCGATCAGTTCTTCTTGATTATTTCCTCTGCCAAGCTGGCGGGCACTTTCTCGTAATGATCGAACTGCATGGTGAAGGTCGCGCGGCCCTGCGTCTTGGAACGAAGGTCGGTTGCGTAACCGAACATTTCGGACAGGGGGACGTTGGCGCGAACAGCCTGCACGCCGGGACGGGCTTCCATTTCGCCCACCCGACCGCGACGGCCGTTCAGGTCACCCATGACATCGCCGAGGTATTCCTCGGGGGTGACCACTTCAACAGCCATGATCGGCTCGAGCAGTGCCGGAGCAGCCTTGCTGCAAGCCTCTTTGATCGCCATGGAACCGGCGATGTAGAAGGCCTGCTCACTGGAGTCGACGTCGTGGTACGAACCGAACACCAGCTTAACTTTCAGGTCGACGACCGGGAAGCCGGCGTAAACACCGGTTTTCAGGGCATCCTGAATACCCTTGTCGACGGCCGGAATATATTCTTTCGGAATCACGCCGCCCTTAATCTCGTCGGAGAACTCGTATCCTTCTTCGGAGTTGGGTTCCACTTCGAGAACGACGTGACCGTACTGACCGCGACCACCGGACTGCTTGGCGTGCTTCACGTCAACCTTCACCGGCTTGGTGATGGTTTCGCGGTAGGCAACCTGCGGGGCGCCCACGTTCGCGTTGACGTTGAATTCGCGCAGCAGGCGGTCAACGATGATCTCAAGGTGCAGCTCGCCCATACCGGCGACCAGGGTCTGGCCGGTGTCGTCGTCACTCTTGACGCGGAAACTGGGGTCTTCCTTGGCGAGCTTGGCCAGGGCGTTGGTGAGCTGATCACGGTCGGCCTTGGTCTTGGGCTCAATGGCAACCTCGATGACCGGCTCGGGAACCTCAAGGGATTCCAGAACGATCGGGTTCTTGAGGTCGGCCAGGGTGTCACCGGTGGCGACGTGCTTCAGACCAACGGCGGCAACGATGTCACCGGCGTAGGCTTCTTTGATCTCCTCACGCTTGTCTGCATGCATCTTCAGCAGGCGGCCGATGCGCTCCTTCTTGCCGGAAGCGCCGTTCATGACGCTGTCGCCGGAGACGATCTTGCCGGAGTAGATGCGCAGGAAGCTCAGGTGGCCGACGAAGGGGTCGGTCATGAGCTTGAACGCCAGAGCCGCGAGGGGCTTGTCGTCGTCGCATTCGCAAGGGACGTCTTCACCGGTGTCCGGATTCAGGCCGACAATGGCCTTAACGTCCAGCGGGGAAGGCAGGTAGTCCACAACAGCGTCGAGGAGCATCTGCACGCCCTTGTTCTTGAATGCGCTGCCGCAGAGCACGGGGCAGATGGCCAAGGCGTTGGTAGCCTTGCGAACACCTTCACGAAGTTCTGCCGGGGTCAGGTCTTCGCCGCCGAGGTACTTTTCGAGGAGATCCTCGTCTTCTTCGGCGATGGCTTCGATCATTTCACCGCGCAGCTCTTCGAACTGCTCCTGGTATTCGGCCGGAATTTCCTCGGTGAGGTATTCCTTACCCATGGCGCGGTTGTCGGCATAAACGAAGGCCTTGCCTTCGATCAGGTCGACGACGCCGATGAATTCGTCCTCCGAGCCCATGGGGATCTGCAGGGGAACGGCCTTGGAACCGAGACGGTTCTTGATCATGTCGCAGGCGCGGAAGAAGTTGGCGCCGATACGGTCCATCTTGTTAACGAATGCGATACGGGGAACGCCATAACGGTCCGCCTGACGCCAAACGGTTTCGGACTGCGGCTCAACACCGGCAACGGAGTCGAAGACCGCCACGGCACCATCGAGGACGCGAAGCGCGCGCTCGACTTCCATGGTGAAGTCCACGTGGCCGGGAGTGTCAATGATGTTGACGCGGTGATCGCGCCAGAAACACTGGGTGGCAGCAGAGGTAATGGTAATGCCGCGTTCCTGCTCCTGGGCCATCCAGTCCATGGTGGATTCGCCGTCATGTGTTTCACCAATTTTGTGAGACACACCGGTGTAGAAGAGGATACGCTCAGTGGTGGTAGTCTTGCCCGCATCGATGTGGGCCATGATACCAATATTGCGCTGTTTATCTCTGGGAACCTGTCTTGGCACTGTACTATTCCTCTCTGAAGCTACCAGCGGTAGTGTGCAAAGGCCTTGTTGGCCTCAGCCATCTTGAGCGTGTCTTCACGCTTCTTGACGGCACCACCACGGTTATTGAAAGCGTCAAGCAGTTCACCGGAAAGACGCGAAATCATGCCCTTTTCGCCGCGGCCACGCGAATATGCGATGAGCCAGCGGATTGCGAGGGCGACCTGACGGTCGGGGCGCACTTCCATGGGAACCTGATACGTCGCACCGCCCACACGCCTGGACTTGACTTCCAGGGAGGGCTTGACGTTGTCCAGGGCCTTCTCGAAAGCCTTGACGGGTTCTTCGTTGGTCTTTTCGCCGAGGACTTCGAGAGCCTGGTAGAAAATTCTTTCCGCGGTGCTCTTCTTACCGTCGAGCATGAGGCGGTTGATGAACCTGGTGATCAGCTTGCTGCCGTACACCGGATCCGGCAGAATCTGCCGCTTGGGGACTGGGCCTTTACGAGGCATAGCCTTCTCCTGAATTTTGGCCGGGGGGACATTATTTCGGATGCCTCATCCTACTTTGTCGTCGCACCCTGGGCATTACGAACGAATGAATCTACTTGGGACGCTTTGCGCCGTACTTGGAACGGCCGCGGCGACGATCGGCGACGCCGGAGGTGTCGAGGGAACCGCGAACGATGTGGTAACGCACACCGGGAAGGTCCTTGACACGACCGCCGCGGATCAGAACCACGGAGTGTTCCTGAAGGTTGTGACCTTCGCCGCCGATGTAGGCGGTCACTTCGATACCGTTGGTCAGACGCACACGGGCAACCTTGCGAAGCGCGGAGTTCGGCTTCTTGGGAGTCGTGGTATAGACCCTGGTGCAGACGCCGCGGCGCTGCGGGCACTCGTGCAGTGCGGGGGTCTTTTTGCGCTTGACCATCTTGTTCCGCTTGTTGCGGATCAACTGATTGATGGTGGGCATTCTTCCTCCAATTTTGATTCCAGACTTCCCTGCCAACGAGGGCAAAGAGGACCGTCTGTATTCTCAAAACAAACAGCTTGTCAAGGTTTTTCTCCTTGACAGCCGCCTTCCATAAAAAAGGCCGGAGGAGTCGGGCTCCTCCGGCCGGGTGGATTATGATGGGCCCGGGCCCTGCTCGATCTACACGAGCAACGGGTTTTCCTCCAGTTCTTCGAGGAACTTGTCGGAACGTTCGGGCTGTTCGGGCACAACGATGTCGGTGTTGGCGTAACGGCGGTAACCGGTACCTGCCGGAACCAGACGGCCGACGATCACGTTTTCCTTCAAGCCGCGCAGGTAGTCGGACTTGCCGCGCAGCGCGGCTTCGGTCAGCACCTTGGTGGTCTCCTGGAAGGAGGCCGCGGAGATGAAGGAGTCGGTGGACAGGGATGCCTGCGTGATTCCGAGGACCAGATTCTGTGCCACGGCCGGGATACCTTCCTCGGCCACGATCTTCTGGTTCTCTTCCTGGAAGCGCTGCTTGTCCACCTGCTCGCCCATGAGGAAGCTGGTGTCGCCGGGATCGACGATGCTCACCTTCTTCAGCATCTGGCGAACGATGATCTCGATGTGCTTGTCGTTGATGTTAACGCCCTGGAAGCGGTACACGTCCTGAATTTCCTCAACGAGGTAGCGAGCAAGGTGCTTTTCGCCCTTGATCTTCAGGATGTCGTGCAGCTCGGGGCTGCCTTCGGTCATGAGGTCGCCGGCTTCGACAAAATCGCCGTCCGTAACCGTGATGTGCTTGCCCTTGGGAATGAGGTATTCGCGGGGCTCGCCGGTTTCGGGGGTGACGATGAGCTTGCGCTTGCCCTTGGTATCCGGGCCGAAGGTCACCACGCCGTCGATTTCGGAGACGACGCCCATGTCCTTGGGCTTGCGGACTTCGAAGAGCTCTGCAACGCGCGGCAGACCACCGACGATGTCCTTGGTCTTGGAAGACTCACGCGGCTTACGTGCGATGACGTCACCGGCGCGGACTTCGTCGCCGTCCTTGGCCATGAGAATCGCGCCCACGGGCATGGAAAAATGCGCCGGGGTTGCGGAGCCGGGACGGGTGAGCACCTTGCCGTCCTTGTCCACGATGGACAGCGCGGGACGGTAACTGGTGGTGCGGTATTCCATGACGGTGTAGGAGGATCTGGATGTGCGGTCCTCCTGCACGGTCTTGCCTTCTATGATGTCGTGGAAGCGGATGTAACCCGCCACGTCGGTGATGAACGGTTCGATGAACGGTTCCCACTCGGCCATGAGGGTGCCCTTCTTGACTTCCTGACCTTCCTCGACCATGAGACGCGCGCCCGAAGGCAGCACGTACTTTTCACGCTCGCGGCCCTGATCGTCCACGATGCCGACCTGGCAGCTCTTGCCGAGCACCATGACCTGGCCCTCGGAGTTGCTGACGGTGCGCATACGGGAGAAGGTCACGCGCCCCTGATGCTGGGCTTCAATGGTGGACTGCTCGATCTCCTTGGATGCGGTACCACCGATGTGGAAGGTACGCATGGTCAGCTGGGTACCGGGCTCACCGATGGACTGTGCCGCGATGATGCCGACGGTCTCGCCAACGTTGACCAGATGACCGCGGGCAAGGTCGCGTCCGTAGCAGTATGCGCAGACGCCCCGCTTGCTGCGGCAGGTCAGCGCCGAGCGGATCAGGATGGAGTTGATGCCCGCGTTGTCCAGCTTGTCGGCGTAGGCTTCATCGATGAGCGTATTGGCCGGAATGACCAGCTCGCCGGTGCCTTCGTCGTACACGTCGAACATGGTGACGCGTCCGAGCACACGCTCGGCCAGACGCTGCTTGATTTCACCACCCTTAATGTAGTGGGTGAGCTCAAGTCCGTCCACGGTGCCGCAGTCCTTCTCCGCGATGGTCACGTCCTGAACCACGTCCACGAGGCGACGGGTCAGGTAACCGGAGTTCGCGGTCTTGAGTGCGGTGTCCGCGAGACCCTTACGAGCGCCGTGAGTCGAGATGAAGTACTGCAGAATGGACAGACCTTCACGGAACGACGCGGTAATCGGCGTCTCGATGATCTCGCCGGAGGGCTTGGCCATGAGACCGCGCATACCTGCGAGCTGACGCATCTGGTCCTGGTTGCCTCGAGCGCCCGAGGTCGCCATCATGTAGATGGGGTTGAAGCTCGGGTTCTCTTCGGTCTTGCCGGTCTTCGGGTCCGAGATCACATCGATGGACATCTCCTGCATCATTTCATTGGAGACATCATTGGTGGTCTTGGTCCAGACGTCGACGACCTTATTGTATTTCTCGGTACGGGTGATGATGCCGTCCCGGAACTGGTTTTCAATGGTCTCCACCTCGGCGGTGGCGGTACCGATGAGCTCCGGCTTCTTGTCCGGAATCTTCAGGTCCTGCACCGCAATGGTCACGCCCGCGCGGGTGGCGTACTCGTAACCGAGGTCCTTGAGCTTGTCGCAGAGAATGACCGAGGCCTTGGTGCCTGCCAGACGGTAGGCACCGCCGACCAGACGGCCGATGTTCTTCTTGTTCAGCGTGCAGTTGACCAGATCAAAGGGCAGCTTGCCCGGGATGATCGCGTGCACGAGGATGCGACCGCAGGTGGTTTCCTCCAGCTTGCCGTCAATACGCACCTTGATGCGCGAATGCAGGCTGATGACGCCGGCGTCGTTGGCGCGGATGACCTCATCCGGATCCGAGAAGATCATGCCTTCACCCGGCTCGAAGGAACGCGGGCTGGTCAGGTAGTACAGACCAAGCACGATGTCCTGCGAGGGGTTGATGACCGGCGAGCCGTTGGAGGGGCTCATGATGTTGTTGGAACTCATCATCAGCACGCGGCACTCGATCTGCGCCTCTACGGAGAGAGGCACGTGCACGGCCATCTGGTCACCGTCGAAGTCCGCGTTGTATGCGGAGCAGACGAGCGGGTGCAGCTGAATGGCCTTGCCTTCGACGAGCAGCGGCTCGAAAGCCTGAATGCCGAGGCGGTGCAGCGTCGGTGCGCGGTTGAGCATGATGGGATATTCGCGGACCACGTCCTCCAGGATGTCCCAGACAACAAGGTCTTCGCGCTCGACCATCTTCTTGGCGCTCTTAATGGTGGTGGCGATTTCGCGCTTTTCAAGCTCGGAATAGATGAACGGCTTGAACAGCTCCAGCGCCATCTTTTTGGGCAGGCCGCACTGGTGCAGCTTCAGCTTGGGGCCGACCACGATGACCGAACGACCGGAGTAGTCGACGCGCTTGCCGAGCAGGTTCTGACGGAAGCGGCCCTGCTTGCCCTTGATCATGTCGGAAAGCGACTTGAGCGGACGACCGTTGGTGCCGGTGATGGCCCGGCCGCGGCGTCCGTTGTCGAACAGGGCGTCAACGGATTCCTGCAGCATGCGCTTTTCGTTGCGGATGATGATCTCGGGCGCGCCGAGTTCCAGCAGCCTGCGCAGGCGGTTGTTCCTGTTGATGACCCTGCGGTACAGGTCGTTGAGGTCCGAGGTGGCAAAACGGCCGCCGTCCAAGGGGACGAGCGGGCGCAACTCGGGCGGAATGACCGGAATCACTTCCATGATCATCCACTCGGGCTTGTTGCCGGATTCGAGGAATGCCTCGACGATCTTGAGTCGCTTGGTAAGTTTCTTCTTCTTGGTCTGCGAACGGGTGCTGCGGGATTCCTCGCGCAGTTCCACGCGCAGGGTCTCCAGGTCGAGCTGTTCCAGAAGACCCTTGATGGTCTCGGCGCCCATGCCCACTTCGATGGCGTCTTCGCCAAAGTGGTCGATAACCTGAAGGAACTGATCCTCGGAGATGACCTGCAGCTTTTTCAGTGGGGTCTCGCCGGGATCGAGCACGAGATAGGAATCGAAGTACAGAACCTTCTCCAGATCGGCCATGGTGATGTCCAGCAGGGTACCGATCTTGGAAGGCAGGGTCTTCAGAAACCAGATGTGCGCCACGGGAGCGGCAAGCTCGATGTGGCCCATGCGCTCGCGCCTCACCTTGGAGGCAATGACCTCGACACCGCACTTTTCGCACACGATGCCGCGGTGCTTCATGCGTTTGTATTTGCCGCAGTTGCACTCGTAGTCCTTCACGGGGCCGAAGATCTTGGCACAGAAAAGGCCGTCGCGCTCCGGCTTGAAGGTACGGTAGTTGATGGTCTCCGGCTTCTTGACCTCGCCGAAAGACCACTCCCTGATGCTCTCAGGGGCGGCTATTGATATCTGGATCGCCTTGAGTCCCTTGCCGTCCATATTGGCGTTAGGGGCTCCGCGCAGGGTGAACAGGTCGTCCAACGTCATCTGATAACCCTCTTGATCTAAAAGTTATCTTGACCCGGCCCCCCGCAAGGAGGGCCGGGTATATATATTTTGCTTAGCCGTTGCGGGTTTCCTCGTAAGGAATCCTGCGGTCGGCCTGCTTCACGGGTTTTTCCTCGTGCTTGAGCGTCACGTCGAGGCCGAGGGACATGAGTTCCTTGACCAGAACGTTGAAGGACTCGGGGAGTCCCGCTTCGAGGAAGTTGTCACCCTTGACGATCTTCTCGTACATCTTCACGCGGCCCTGCACATCGTCTGACTTGACGGTGAGGAACTCCTGCAGGAGATAGGCCGCGCCATAGGCTTCGAGAGCCCAGACTTCCATTTCACCGAGCCGCTGTCCGCCGAACTGGGCCTTACCGCCCAGAGGCTGCTGGGTGACCAGCGAGTACGGACCGGTGGAACGGGCGTGTATCTTTTCGTCAACAAGGTGGTGGAGCTTCAGCATGTACATGATGCCCACGGTCACCCTGTTGTGGAACGGCTCGCCGGTGCGTCCGTCGTACAGGACCATCTTGCCGTCGCGAGGCACGCGGGCACGGTCCAGCCAGTCCCAGATCTCCTCTTCCAACGCACCGTCGAAGACCGGAGTCTTGGCAACGATGCCGCGACGGACGCGACGCACGGCCTTGACGAACTCTTCGTCGTCCATCCCGTCCACGAGGGAAGCGATTTCATCGGACTTGAAGATGTCCTTGACCTCGTCGCGCACTTCGGAGAGCTGGTCGTGCTCGTCCATGTAGCGGTTGATCTGGCGGCCGAGTTCATATCCGGCCCAGCCCAGATGGGTTTCCATGATCTGCCCGATGTTCATACGGGAAGGAACGCCCAGCGGGTTGAGCACGATGTCCATCGGCGTGCCGTCGGCGAAGAAAGGCATGTCCTCTTCCGGCAGAATGCAGGAGACGACACCCTTGTTACCGTGGCGGCCCGCCATTTTGTCACCAACGTTGAGCTTGCGCTTAACGGCGACGTAGACCTTGACCATCTTGATGACGCCCGGGGGCAGATCGTCGCCTTCGGTGACTTTCTCGCGCTTGACGTCATAGATGTTCTTGATGGCCCGCACCTGATTCTCGTAGTCGGCAATCAGCTGCTTGACCTGGTCGTTGACCTCGGAATCGAAGATGCCGAGAAGCTTCTTGACCGGGACGCCGAACACGGCCTCGCGGGTCACCGGCTGACCGGGTTTTCCGAGCACGGCCTTGCGGGCGCCACTCAGCTCCCTGGCGAAGGTGGTACCTTCTGCTGCCTGCCAGATCTTCTCGCGGGTCTCGTCGGAAAGCGCAGCGATGTGCTTGCTTTCCTTGGCGTCGAACTTGGACAGCTCCCATTCCTCGATGGACTTGGTACGCTCGTCCTTCTCGCCGGAGCGACGGTTGAAGACCTTGACATCGACGACGGTGCCGTCGATTCCCGGCGGGACCTTGAGGGACGTGTTCTTCACGTCGCGGGCCTTGTCGCCGAATATCGCGCGCAGCAGCTTTTCCTCGGGGGTCAGCTGCGTCTCGCCCTTGGGCGTGATCTTACCGACCATGATGTCGTCGGGCTTGACGCGCGCGCCGATGCGGATGATGCCGCAATCGTCGAGGTTTCGCAGCATCTCTTCGGAAACGTTCGAGATGTCGCGGGTTATTTCTTCGGGTCCGAGCTTGGTGTCACGGGCGACGACTTCGAACTCCTCGATGTGAATCGAGGTGTAGACGTCTTCCTTGACCATACGCTCGGAGATGAGGATGGAGTCCTCGAAGTTGAAACCGCACCAGGGCATGAACGCCACGAGCAGGTTCTTGCCGATGGCAAGCTCGCCGTCTTCAATGGCCGGACCGTCCGCAAGAACGTCGCCCTTCTTGACCTTCTGCCCCACCTGTACGCGGGAACGCTGGCCGAAGCAGGAGTTCTGGTTGGACTTGTGCCACTTCTGCAGCTCGTAGTGCTTGGTGCCGCCCGTGGCAGGGGAGAATCCGTTGCCGTAGTTGAGGATCAGGCGCTCGGCGTCCACGTAGTGGACGAGACCGTCTTCCTCGGCAAGGATGCATGCTCCGGAGTCGCGGGCAACAATGCCTTCCATACCGGTTCCGACCAGCGGTTCCTCGGCACGCAGCAGAGGCACTGCCTGGCGCTGCATGTTGGAACCCATGAGTGCACGGTTCGCGTCGTCGTGCTCAAGGAACGGAATCAGCGCGGCGGAGATCGAAACGATCTGGGACGGGCTGATGTCCATAAGGGTCACGTCTTCACGAAGCGACATCTGGACGTCGCCGGTGATGCGGGTCTGGACACGCGGGTTCGCGAAGGTGCGGTCTTCGGCGATGATGGAGTTGGCCTGAGCCACCACCTCGCCGGCTTCGCGGGACGCGTCCATATATATGACATCGTCCGTTACCTGATGGTCCTTGACCACGCGGTACGGAGTTTCGATGAATCCGTAGTCGTTGACCTTGGCGTAGCAGGTCAGGGACACGATCAGACCGATGTTCGGGCCTTCCGGCGTTTCAATCGGGCAGATGCGTCCGTAGTGCGACGTATGCACGTCGCGAACCTCGAACCCTGCGCGTTCGCGGGTCAGACCGCCGGGGCCCAGTGCGGACAGGCGGCGCTTGTGAGTGACCTCGGAAAGCGGGTTGGTCTGGTCCATGAACTGCGAGAGCTGGGAGGTTCCGAAGAACTCCTTGAGCACCGCGGCCACGGGCTTGGGGTTGATGAGGTCGTGGGGCATGAGCGTGGCGACTTCCTGCAGGCTCATGCGCTCCTTGATGGCGCGCTCCATGCGGACAAGGCCGATGCGATACTGGTTCTCCACCAGTTCGCCGACAGGACGCACACGGCGGTTGCCGAGGTGGTCGATGTCGTCGGCCGGGCCGTGCTCGTCCTTGAGGCGGATGAGCTCTCTGATGGCCTGGAGGATGTCGTTGTTGCTCAGGGTCCGCAGGTCCTTGTCCTCATCCACGCCGAGGCGGGAATTGAGTTTGTACCGACCGACCGTGGAGAGGTCGTAGTAGTCGGAACTGCGGAAGAGGTTTTCGAAGAAGCTGGATGCGACTTCGGGCGTCGGCGGCGAACTGGGCCGCAGACGGCGGTATATCTCGATCTGAGCTGTCTCGGTGTCCGTGGTCTTGTCCAGCATGAGGCTGTCGCGCAGGGACGAGGAGACGCCGGAACCCTTGGTGTGCAGAACGGGCAGGTCGGTAACGCCTGCTTCGATCAGCTTGGTCAGGGATTCAGCGCTGATTTCCTCGGCAGCCTGAACGAGCACTTCGCCGTTGCTGTCGACAATATCGCGTGCGGCAAACAGTCCGATGGGCGCGTCGGGATCGACTTCGATCCACTCCACGCCTGCGCGGATGAGTTTGCGCCAGGCTCCCTTCGTGATGAGGGCGCCTTTTTTGGTGACCACCTTGTCACCCGCTTCAAGGTCGATGTGCGCCGGTTCCTTGCGGAACTGGTTTTCAACGACCTTGCGCTCGACCTTGCCGTTGGCAATGCTGTATTCTTCGACATCATAGAAGAAGTTGAGAATGTCGGCACTGGTCATGCCCATGGCCTTGAGCAGCACCGTGCAGGGCATCTTGCGACGGCGGTCGATACGCACGTGCAGGATGTCCTTGTGGTCGAAGTCGAAGTCGAGCCACGATCCCCTCATGGGGATGACGCGGGCGGAATACAGAACCTTGCGGCTGGAGTGCGACTTGCCGGAATCATGTTCGAAGATGATACCGGGGCTGCGCTGCAGCTGGTTGACGATGACGCGCTCGGTGCCGTTTATGACAAACGTGCCCTTCTCGGTCATCAGCGGCAAGGTGCCGAAGTAGATGTCCTGTTCCTTGATGTCGCGAATGGTGCGATTCTCGGTTTCCTCGTCCACGTCGAAAACCACAAGGCGGACCTTGATCCGCAGCGGGGTTTCGTAGGTGAGGCCCTTCGAGATACACTCGTCGACGTCGTACTTGGGTTCGCCTATTTCATAGCTGACGAACTCAAGACTTGCCGTACGGTTGAAGTCCTCGATGGGAAAAACCGAACGAAAAACACCTTCGAGGCCGAGGTCGCCCCGGCTGGCCGGAGAAACTTCGTCTTGAAGGAATCGTTTGTAGGAATCCACCTGCAGTTCGAGCAGGTGGGGAAAAGGCAAGGTATTTTCGATCTTACCGAAATACTTTCTGAGCTGACCCATTGTACCCTCATGCCGTACGTTTGCTGTTGGGATGGATGCTCGGCTTGGACGCTGGCCCTCAACGGCCGGTTTCAGCCTAGGACGCCGAAACGACTTATGGAAATCGGGTGGCAGTGCAATCTCCGCGCACGCTGTGCACGAAAAACGAAGACCCCGGTCACCCGGTGACCGGTCTCTTCATAACCAAAAGTCAAAGCGAATTCTGACAGTATATACACAGACAGGACAAAGAGCGCAACACCCTTACAAAGGGCTTGCGCTCTTTGTTCTGTATATTGAAATCGCTGAGCTTACTTGACTTCAACTTCAGCGCCAGCTTCTTCAAGCTGCTTTTTGGCTTCTTCGGCTTCGTCCTTGGAAGCGCCTTCCTTGAGCGGCTTCGGAGCTTCGTCGACGATGGCCTTGGCTTCTTTGAGGCCGAGACCGGTGATGGCGCGAACAGCCTTGATGACGGCGATCTTGTTGCCGCCGGGGCTCTTCAGGACCACGTCGAATTCGGTCTTTTCTTCTTCTTCAGCGCCTTCTGCGCCACCAGCGGCCGGAGCGGCCATGACGGCGGCGGCCGGAGCAGCGGCTTCAACGCCGAACTTCTCTTCCAGCTCGCTGATAAACTCGGACAGTTCCAGAACGGTCATGTTGCCGATGAACTCGACAACCTGCTCTTTGGTGATGTCAGCCATTGTTTTCCTCCTGGGAAATCGATTCGCTTTTTTTGGTTCCGGTTACGCGGTTTCCTGCTGGTCCTTAATAGCAGTAAGGGCCCAGAGGAGCTTGCGCTGCACATTGGCAAACAGGCACACGAAGTTTCTCGGGACAGCCTGCATGGTGCCGAGCATGGAGCTGAGGAGCTCCGGCCTGCTGGGCATCTTGGCGAGCTCTTTCACCGCCGCTTCGTCAAGATACTTGCCCTCAAGGGATGCGAACTTCAGCTCGAATTTCTTCGAGGTCTTGGCGAAATCCGCAAGCGCCTTGGCTGCTGCTACGGGATCATCGTAGCCCAGCGCAACTGCGCAGTTTTCCTTGAACTGCTCCGAGAGGTGTTCGTGATCGGTACCTTCCAGAGCCAACCGGGCCAGGGTATTCTTGACGACCTGGTAGTCTACGCCGACTTCATTGAGCTTGTCGCGAAGGACGTTCGTCTCTTCAACGCTCATGCCCTTGAAATCGGAGACGACGGCAATACTCGCCTTCGAGGCCCTCTCGTTGAGGCTCTCGATGATCTGAGCTTTCTCTTGCCTATTCATCCCAACTCCTAGTCGTTCGGCCCGGAAAGCGAGTCAGTTTGTCTCGGCAGAATTTAAGGGTCGCCCCACCTGCTTTCTCTGACACAACTTCCCGTGCTGTATTCATTCCCGGTCGAAAACCGACCGGGAGGTCCACTATTTACGCGCCGATGAAACGGCGAACCGACAGGGGGTCGACCTTAACGCCGGGGCCCATGGTCGTGGCGATGGCCACAGCCTTCATGTAGGTGCCCTTGGCGGAGGACGGCTTCATGCGGTTGATGGTGTCGAGCAACGTGCGCAGATTGTCCTGGAGCTTTTCAGCGCCGAAGGAAACCTTGCCGATGGGAGCGTGCAGGACGCCTGCCTTGTCCACCTTGAACTCGACCTTACCGGCCTTGAGTTCGGAGATGGCGTTGCCGATTTCGAAAGTTACGGTTCCGGTCTTGGCGTTGGGCATCATGCCGCGGGGGCCGAGCACCTTACCGATGCGGCCGACGAGCGCCATCATGTCCGGGGTGGCCACGGCCTTGTCGAACTCGAGCCATCCGCCCTGAATCTTCTCGACCAGGTCATCGGCACCGACGATGTCGGCTCCGGCTTCCTTGGCTTCGGCTTCCTTGTCGCCCTTACAGAAGGCGGCGACGCGGACGTCCTTGCCGAGGCCGTGGGGCAGGCTGACTGCACCACGAACCATCTGATCGGAATACTTCGGGTCAACACCAAGGTTGATGGCGACATCCACGGTTTCGTCAAACTTGGCGAAAGCATTGTCGATGGCGATCTGGAGACCAGCTTCGACGTCGTGCTTTGCCGTGGTGTCGGTACCTTCCACAGCGTTGCGGTATTTCTTTCCGTGCTTGGGCATTGCTTGTATCCTCACTAACCCTTGACTTCGAGGCCCATGCTGCGGGCGGTGCCTTCGATGGTGATCATGGCGGCCTCGACATCGCGGGCGTTCAGATCGGGCATTTTCAGTTCCGCAATTTCGCGAATCTGAGCCTTGGTGACCTTGCCGACCTTTTTCTTGTTGGGCTCACCGGATCCCTTTTCGATCTTGGCAGCCTTGCGCAGCAGAACCGCCGCCGGGGGAGTCTTGGTGATGAAGGTGAAGGAGCGGTCCGCAAAGACGGTGATGATCACCGGGATGATCATGCCCTTCTGGTCCTGCGTCTTGGCATTGAATGCCTTGCAGAATTCCATTATGTTCACGCCGTGCTGGCCCAGAGCCGGACCAACCGGAGGCGACGGGTTCGCCGAGCCGGCGGGAATCTGCAGCTTGATCTTTCCGATTTCTTTCTTGGCCATCGTATCGTTCCTTAATGAATAAATTCGCTATGGTGGTAGCGATTGGAACGGTCGTTATCCCTTGTCGACCTGGACGAAGTCCAGTTCCACGGGAGTCTGACGACCGAATATGGACACGGAGACGCGGAGTTTGCCCTTATCGTAGTTGACTTCCTCGACCACGCCGTTGAAGCCGCTGAAGGGGCCGTCGATGACGCGCACGTCGTCGCCGCGCTCAAAGTTGTACTTGGGACGAGGCTTTTCCTGACGGGATTCCATCATGGAAAGGATGTTCTTGGCCTCGCTGTCCCGCATCGGAGTGGGTCGGTTCTTGCCGCCCACAAACCCGGTCACCCGGGGAATAGACTGAATCAGGTGCCAGGAGTCGTCCGTCAGGACCATCTTGATCATGACGTACCCGGGGTAGAACTTCCGGGTAGACGTGCGCTTCTCGCCCTTGACCATCTCCACGACCTTTTCGGTGGGCATGACAACCTCCTCGATGAGGCCTTTGTCCTGCCCTGTCCGCATCATTTCGCGGATGGTCTGCTCGACGCGCTGTTCGAATCCGGAATAGGTATGGACGATATACCACCGTCCGTTCCCTGTGGATTCTGTCCTGTCTTCTGTGCTCATGACTTCAGTCTTCCTGTGGGACTTTAGGACAGGATTGCTTCGACCAGCTTACTGAGGCCAAAGTCAACGATGCCCAGGTACAACGCTATGACCAGGGTAACGACGAGGACGGCGATGCAGGTGGTGGTTGTCTCCTTGCGGGAGGGCCAGACCACCTTCTTTATCTCGACCTTGGATTCCTCGAAGAAGGTCCGCAGTTCCCTGCCCTTCTCCACAAGTCCGCCGCCAGCCGGCTTTTCGGCCTGCTGCGCGGCGGAATTTTTGCCCTTTTTCTTGGCCATAACGATATCTATCCCAGTAAAATTGAGTGGCAGGGGTGGAGGGATTCGAACCCCCAACCTCCGGTTTTGGAGACCGGCACTCTAGCCGTTCGAGTTACACCCCTGCTCTATCGAAGACTACTTGGACTCTTTGTGAACCGTGTGCTTCCTGTCCCAGGGACAGAATTTCTTCAGTTCGATACGTCCAGTAGTGTTCTTCTTGTTCTTCCGAGTAGCGTAGTTCTTACGCTTGCACTCGGTGCACTGCAACTGAATGTTGACGCGCATGCCTTACTCCAGGATTTCGGTCACGACACCCGCGCCGACGGTGCGGCCGCCTTCGCGAATGGCGAAACGCAGGCCCTGCTCCATGGCGATGGGGGCGATCAGTTCGACGGTGAAGGTCGCGTTGTCGCCGGGCATGACCATCTCGACTCCGTCTTCCAAGGTAACCACGCCGGTGACGTCGGTCGTACGGAAGTAGAACTGCGGACGGTAGCCGGAGAAGAACGGGGTGTGACGTCCACCTTCGTCCTTGGACATGACGAACACTTCTGCCTTGAACTTGGTGTGCGGGGTGATGGAGCCGGGACGGGCAGCAACCTGACCGCGTTCGACTTCGTCACGCTTGATGCCGCGAAGCAGCAGACCGACGTTGTCACCAGCCTGACCCTGGTCGAGGATCTTGCGGAACATTTCCACACCGGTGCAGGTGGTCTTCTGGGTGTTCTTGATGCCGATGATTTCGATTTCTTCACCCACGTTGATGATGCCGCGCTCAACACGACCGGTGACGACGGTGCCGCGACCGGAGATGGAGAAGACGTCTTCGATGGGCATCAGGAACGGCTTGTCCACGTCGCGCTCGGGCTCGGGGATGTAGCTGTCCAGGGCGTCAAGCAGTTCGTAGATCGGCTTGGCGTCATCGGAGTCGGCGGAATCGGCTTCCAGGGCCTTCAGGGCAGAGCCGAGAATGACCGGGCAGTCGTCGCCGGGGAAGTCGTACTTGGAGAGCAGTTCGCGAACTTCGAGTTCCACGAGTTCGAGCAGCTCTTCGTCGTCGACCATGTCGCACTTGTTCAGGAACACGACCATGGCGGGGACGCCGACCTGACGACCGAGCAGGATGTGCTCGCGAGTCTGGGGCATCGGACCGTCGGTGGCGGCGACGACGAGGATAGCGCCGTCCATCTGCGCAGCACCGGTGATCATGTTCTTAACGTAGTCCGCGTGACCCGGGCAGTCCACGTGAGCGTAGTGACGGGTAGCGGTTTCGTACTCAACGTGAGCGGTGGCGATGGTGATGCCGCGCTCTTTTTCTTCCGGAGCCTTGTCGATTTCGTCAAAGGCCACGTACTCGCCGTGTCCGGCCATGGCGGCCAGCTTAGTCACGGCGGCAGTCAGAGTGGTCTTGCCGTGGTCGATGTGGCCGATGGTTCCAACGTTTACGTGCGGCTTACTCCGCTCGAATTTAGCCTTTCCCATGGTAGTTTCCCCCTGAAAGTCTCGTTTAGGTTTCTCTCAGTTATAAAATGTATGGAGCCCACAGGCAGACTTGAACTGCCGACCTCGTCCTTACCAAGGACGCGCTCTACCGCCTGAGCTATGTGGGCCTTCCAGCTTCGCTTTGGGAGAAATGGATTGGACGGGGTGACAATATGCGGGTGGAGCGGGAAACGAGACTCGAACTCGCAACCCTCAGCTTGGAAGGCTGATGCTCTAGCCAATTGAGCTATTCCCGCTCACTCCTGTAGTCCGTCAGCAAATCCATGCCTCCTACAGCGTGGCTTTCAATGTGGTGGTGGGGGGAGGATTCGAACCTCCGAAGGCGAATGCCGACAGATTTACAGTCTGTTCCCTTTGGCCACTCGGGAACCCCACCACTGTACTGGAGCTGGCGATGGGACTTGAACCCGCAACCTGCTGATTACAAGTCAGCTGCTCTACCAATTGAGCTACGCCAGCTCGCGAGCGATGACCTATATCCGCTCATTTGGTAGAACGCAAGGATTATTTTCAACAACCCTTTGCGTGGGTGCCCCGTTTCGCCCGAGGACGTGGCTCTTTACTTAGAGAACTCCGATCTTGTCAACCCTTCACCACCATTTTTCTGAAAAAACCCTCATTTTTTCCATATTATCCCGAAATGAGGTTCAGACTATCATGCCGATTCCACTCGCTCTATCATATCATTATATATATGGCGAGCTCTCCACTTCCCTGCCACGTCGCCATTTTTTCCTGTCCCTTTGCTTTACACCCCGGCCGGGGCGGCTTATGAGCATCCCGTCATGAACGCATTCAGCATCACACCTTCCGAACCATGGCTGGCTCCGCTGGCGGGATATTCCGACCTGCCCTTCAGGCTGCTCTGCCAGCAATACGGCTGCGCGGTGACCAACTCCGAAATGGTCAGCGTCAAGGGGCTTCACTTCCAGAGTTCCGGTACGGTTCGGCTTCTGCAGACCTGCCCGGAAGACTCCCCTATGGTTCTTCAGCTCTTCGGATCGGAACCCGAGCTGTTCGGTCCGGTCATGGAACAGCTCGTCGAACAGGGCTTCCGCAACTTCGATCTCAATGCCGGATGCCCCGTGCGCAAGGTTCTCAAATCCGGCTCCGGCTGCGGCCTCATGCGCGACCTTGATTTGCTCGTATCCATTGCGAAGGTCATGGTCCGAAAGGCAGCAGCCCATCCGGACGGGGGGCGCGTCGGCGTCAAATTCCGCCTCGGTTTCGAAAACGGCGATGACCGCTTCATTGAACTCGCCCAGCGACTTGAGGACATAGGCGTGGACTGGGTGACCATGCACCCGCGCTACGGCAAGCAGATGTTCACCGGCGACGCAGACTGGTCGCGGCTGAAAGAGCTGAAGGAAGCGGTCTCCATTCCGGTTGTTGGCTCGGGTGATCTTTATACTGCGCATGATGGTGTGCGGTGCCTGGAAACCACTGGCATCGACGCAATCATGTTTGCCCGCGGCGCCATGTTCGACCCCGCGATTTTCAATCGGTTCCGTGACGCTTTTGCCGGTCGCCCCGTCAGCTCCATGGACGGCGAACAACTCATCCAGATAGTCCGCGAACACATCCGCCTCACGCGAGAGTACGAAGGCACAGAACGTTCATTCCGGAAAATTCGCTCCATTATCCCACGATATGCCAAGGGCCTTGAAGGCATCCGCGCCTTCCGCAACGATCTGGTAGCCTGCGAGAATTGGGAAGAGCTCGACGAGGTAGTGAGCACCATACGGGATATGCGACCAGCGGAGCGCTGAAAAAACCTCGTATTGACGAACACCTGTCACTGCGTTTAACTATCTGTTGACGTGCTATTGCAACTACACTGAATCAAGGAAGCACCATGCCCCAGACCACCGACATTCTTCTTGAGGCCGGAACCAACGAACTGGAAATCGTCGAGTTCTACCTTGAGGAAGAGCCCCGAGGGGAGAAGGACGGCGAGTCCTACAAGGCTTTCTACGGCGTGAACGTGGCCAAGGTTCTTGAGATCATCAGGATGCCTGAAGTTACCGAGATGCCAGAAGTTTCTCACCCAGCCGTACTCGGAGCCTTCAACCTGCGCTCGCGCATTATCCCGCTTCTGGACCTGGCCTCCTGGCTCAAGAAGAAACGCGTGGAAAACGAGCCGCCCAAGGTCATCGTCACCGAGTTCAACAACGTGACCTCGGCCTTCATGGTCTCCGGTGTGACACGCATTCACCGTATCAGCTGGGAGGATGTGGAGGCACCCAACAAGTACGTGTCCGCCCTGTCCAGCGACTCCATTACCGGCGTGGTCAAATTTCAGGACCGCATGGTTTTCATACTTGACCTCGAACGCATCGTGGCCGAGCTGAATCCGGACCTCTCGCTCAAGCTGGATGACAACATCAGCTTCGACGAAGAAACCGGCTACCGCGCCCTGATCTCCGACGACTCCCCGCTGATCCGCGAAATGATCCGCGACCTGCTCGTGCAGGCCGGATACAAGGTCGAAAAGACCAACAACGGCAAGGAATGCTGGGACCGCCTTCAGGAGATCAAGGAATCCGCCAAGGCCGACGGCCGCCCGATCACGGACTACGTACAGGTGGTTATCTCCGACATTGAGATGCCGGTCATGGACGGGCACAGCCTGACCCGACACATCAAGGAAGACCTCGCCCTGCGTGACCTTCCAGTCATTCTCTTTTCGTCCCTGATCACCGAGCGGCTTCGCCACAAGGGGGAATCCGTGGGGGCGGACGATCAGATATCCAAACCCGAGATCACCCAGCTCGCTCTGCGCGCCGCCAAGCTTATCGAAGGCGCCGAGGAAGGCTGACTCCCTCCCGATTTCAAGCAATAAAAAAACCCCGTTCGGCTCGCCGAACGGGGTTTTTTTATTGCTTATGGTCAGACGGGCTAGCCGATAAGCTCCTTGACCTTGGCAAGCGCAGCGTCGATACCTGCGGGATTCGAACCGCCCGCACGGGCCAGGTCCGGACGACCGCCGCCGGAACCGCCCACTTCCGCAGCCACGGGCTTGATGAGTTCGCCCGCCTTGAAACGGTCGTGGAGGTCCTTGGTGACCGCGATGGCCAGCGAGACCTTGCCGCCCTCATGTTCAGCCGTCAGGGCGATGATGCCGGAGTCCATGCGGGAGCGCAGGTCGTCGAGCTGGTCGAGGATGACCTTCATGTTGGGCGCTTCGAGGCGCGCGGCCAGCACCTTCACGCCGCCGATTTCCTCGGTCTCCGACATGAGGTCGCGACCCGCGCCGGAAGCCAGCTTGGCCTGAAGTTTTTCCATCTCCTTGGACATTTCCTTGACCTGCTTCTGCAACGCGGAAAGCTTTTCGGGCAGATCTTCGGGCTTGGCCTTCAGCATCTTTGCGGCTTCCTCGGCAGCCTTGCGGCGACCGTTGAAGTACTCCAGCGCGTTGGCGCCGGTGGCTGCCTCGATGCGGCGAATGCCGGCGGCCACGCCGCTTTCGGACAGGATGGCGAAGGTGCCGATCTGCCCGGTATTCTCAAGGTGCGTGCCGCCGCAGAGTTCCATGGACACGCCGGGCACTTCGACAACGCTCACGTCGGCCTCGTACTTCTCGCCGAACAATGCGGTGGCGCCCTTTTCGCGTGCGGCCTCTATGCTCATGATTTCTCGCACCACCGGGCTGGCATCGAGAATGGCGCGGTTCACGCGCTCTTCTATGTCCGCAATCTCCTCGGGAGTAAGCGCCTTGATGTGGGTGAAGTCGAACCGCAGACGGTCCGGGCCGACCAGCGAACCGGCCTGATTGGCGTGATCGCCCAGCACGGCCTTCAGTGCAGCGTGCAGCAGGTGCGTGGCGGTGTGGTTGCGTGCAGAGGCCAGACGCTGCTCGCGATTCACCGTCATGACGGCGGTTTCGCCGGTCTTGATCTCGCCTTCATCCACGAGCAGACGATGGCCGGTCAGCGCGGGCGCGGGCTTCACGGTGTCCGCCACTTCCGCCTTGCCGGAGGGCGTCTCCACCAGTCCCTGATCGCCAAGCTGTCCGCCGGATTCACCGTAGAACGGGGTCAGCTGCGTGACCAACCAGCCGGACTCGCCGGCCTTGATGGATTCGACACGCTCACCGCTCTCGCTCAGCAGCGCCACCACGGTGGATTCTGCCGCGAGAGCGTCATAGCCGGTGAAATCGCAGGTGAGGGACTCTTCCAGCAGAGTCTGGAACGTGGAGGCCACGTCCTTTTCGCCGGACCCCTTCCAAGCCTTCTTGGAGCGCTCCTTCTGCTCGTCCATCAGCTTGTTGAAACCGGGTTCGTCAACGCCGAGGCCTCGCTTTTCAGCCACGTCGTTCACGATGTCGATGGGAAATCCGTAGGTGTCGTAGAGCTGGAAGACCACTTCGCCCGGAACAATGGACGCCTTCTGCGCCACCAGTCGGTCGAGGTCGGTTTCGAGCATTTCCAATCCCTTGTCGAGGGTCTTGGCAAAACGCTCCTCTTCCTCCCTGACCACCTTGACCATGAAGTCACGATGCTCGTTCAGTTCGGGATAGTGCCCGCCCATGTCATCGCAGACCTTGGAGGCGGTCTTGTACAGGAACGATTCGTCAAAGCCGAGCATCCGTCCGAAACGGTAGGCGCGGCGAATCAGGCGGCGCAGCACGTAACCGCGGCCCTCGTTGGACGGCAGCACCTGATCCGGAATCAGGAAGGCAATGGCGCGGGAGTGGTCGGCAATGACCCGAAGCGCGGTGTCCTTGTCACAGTCGTCACCGTACTTCACGCCCGCCATGTCCGCGGTGTGATTGATGATGGAAAGGAACAGGTCGGTGTCGTAGTTGGAGTACACGCCCTGACACACCGCAGCGATGCGCTCCAGCCCCATGCCGGTGTCGATGGACGGACGCGGCAGGTCCGTGCGGGTGCCGTCAGCCGCCTGATCGTACTGCATGAACACGAGGTTCCAGATCTCAAGATACCGATCGCAATCGCATTGCCCGATGCCGCAATCCGGACCGCAGCACATGTGCTCGCCCTGATCGATATGCACCTCGGAACAGGGACCGCAAGGCCCGGTGTCGCCCATGGACCAGAAGTTGTCCTTCTCGCCCAGTCGATAAATGCGCTCGGAAGGGACGTCGCACAGGCGCTTCCACATCTCGCCCGCTTCATCGTCGTCCTTGTAGATGGTGATGTACAGCTTGTCCTTGGGCAGGCCCAGCTCTTCAGTCAGGAACTCCCAGCAGAACTTGATGGCGTCTTCCTTGAAATAATCGCCGAACGAGAAGTTGCCGAGCATCTCGAAGAAGGTGTGGTGCCGCGCGGTGCGCCCCACGTTCTCAAGGTCGTTGTGCTTGCCGCCCACACGCAGGCACTTCTGCGAGGTGGTGGCGCGGGAATAGCCCCGCTTCTCCTGCCCGAGGAACAGGCGCTTGAACTGCACCATTCCCGCATTGGTAAACAGAAGCGTCGGGTCATCCTTGGGAATGAGCGGCGAGGATTCCACGATCGTGTGGCCCTTGCTCTCGAAATATTTAAGGAAACGTTCACGAATTTCTTGGGCTTTCATTATCGGTCACTCCGAAGAAAAAGGTTCTCTCCTATACGGCGAAACGCCCCAACAACCATGCCGGGGCGCTTTTCCATACAGTATATGTCGTCTAAGACTCGCCTTCAGTCTCCCCGGCCTCTTCCGTCACCGGAAGGATGCCGAGATGTTCCTTGAGCTTTTGCTCGATGCGCTGGGCGATGTCCGGATTTTCCTGAAGGTACTGGCGCACATTCTCTTTGCCCTGGCCGAGGCGCTCCGATCCGAAGGCGTACCACGCCCCGGACTTGTCCACGACCTTGGCCTCCACCCCCATGTCGAGCAGCTCGCCCTCTCGCGATATGCCCGTGCCATAGAGAATATCCATCTGCGCCTCACGGAACGGCGGAGCCACCTTGTTCTTGATGACCCTAACCCGCGCCCGGATGCCGTAGGCCTCGTCCTTGTCCTTGAGCGTCTGGATGCGCCGGATGTCCATGCGTACCGAAGAATAGAACTTGAGCGCGTTGCCGCCCGTGGTGGTCTCGGGGCTGCCATAGCCCGTCATGCCGATCTTCATGCGGATCTGGTTGATGAAAACCACCGCGCACTTGGACTTGTGGATCGAGCCCGTCAGCTTGCGAAGCGCATGCGACATCAGCCGCGCCTGGCTTCCCACCTGCGTCTCTCCCATCTGCCCCTCAAGCTCGGACTGGGGAATCAACGCCGCCACCGAGTCAATCACCACAATGTCCACGGCATTGGAACGAACCAGCAGATCCGCAATCTCCAACGCCTGCTCACCGTAGTCCGGCTGCGAAATCAGAAGGTCCTCGGTGTTCACGCCCAGACGCTTCGCATAATTCATATCAAGAGCATGCTCGGCATCCACAAACGCCGCCGTGCCGCCACCCTTCTGCGTCTCCGCAACAAGGTGCAACGACAATGTCGTCTTACCAGAAGATTCCGGCCCGTAGACCTCAATCACGCGGCCCTTGGGAACTCCGCCCACACCCAAAGCCATGTCCAGACCGATCGAGCCCGTAGGAATCGTCGGAACTTCGGGAATGGCATCGTCATCAAGACGCATGATGGCACCCTTGCCATACTTGCGCTCAATCGTGGTAATTGCGGTCCCGAGCGCCTCTTTGCGCATTTCCTCGGGACTGAGTGTCGGTTTCCTCGCCATGATATCTCCTTGATGCGGCCCGATCCGGACCGTTTGCGGCGTCAAGCGTTGAGCAACCATCGGTCAATACCAGATACCCACAAAGCGCGCAACGACACGGTACGCGCCCCAAAGAACCAAACGCAGGCCTCCGGCGGGTCTCCGACGGGCCCTTCAGGCGGACCAAAGGGGCGGCCCCCCTTTGGAATCCCTGAGTTGTCAGCGGCGTTGCAGCTCCCGGGTCCATGCGACCGCACAATTCGCGTTCTGGCTGCAACCCCGCTGACGGGGATTTATGGTTCTGTGCGTTTTGGCTTACGGACTGCTTAAATCAAACTTAATCCTTGGAAACTCCTTCNGCGAACAGGTTCCCCCTCAGAACTCCCAACAGAGCATCGAATCCCGCCAACCAAGTACCGCAACAATGCCGATCGAGGCCTAGAGGCTCTTTTGGCCGGTCACGCAGGTCCGGGTGGTGTTTGTATCCACAAACGTTTCACCCGGAGCAGTGACCGCGCCATAGAGCCTCTCG